>JAENWY010000015.1 GCA_016649775.1 Spirochaetaceae bacterium | reverse complement strand
TCTTAGCTCGAAAACTTTAGGTTCCTTCTTAAAATTGAATCGTCGATGAAATTATTATATACTATAACAATCATATTTAACTTGCTAAACTGACTATAGAATTTAATCTATTATTATCCTTTTATATTTATCGATTTTATAGATGAGTTTATTTAATAACCTAGTTAAAAGGTTATTAAATACGATGAATAATAATATATATAAAGAGTAACTAAAGCTTTTTTAGCCAATATAGTGCAACCCTGTCATTAAAGAAAATATTAGGAGATAATTGAAATGAAAGTATTAGCAATTGTTGGAAGCTCAAGAAAAAATGGAAATACAGCAAGTTTAGTAGAAGAAGTAGGTAAGGGAACACAAGAATTAAATGCTGATTATGAAATGTTATATCTTTCAGATTATTCTATTTCCGATTGTACAGGTTGTGAAGGATGCAGTAAAACTGGGATTTGTGTAATTAAAGATGATATGCAGAAACTCTATAAGAAAATTAACGATTCTGATGCAATAATAATTGGATCACCCACATATTTCTACAATGTCACAGGAAGAATGAAAAACTTTTTAGATAGACTTTATACCTATGAGATATTTGATGATGATGATAGAGGTGTTTGGCTAAGTTATAATGAAGTGTTTGGATTAAAGTATGCAGTAACAGTTGCTATATGTGAACAAGAAGATATAAGTGAAATGGGTGTAACATCTGAGATATTGTCAAAAACTCTTTCTGCAGTGGGGTGGCGAAGTGTAGCTAATATAAAAGGACTACATGCCTTTAAAAAAGGTGAAGCTAAAATAAACGATCCCTTAATGAACGAATGTCATCAAGCAGGGGTAAAACTTGCTAAAACAGTATTTCTTGCTAAAAAGGTAAAAGAAAATTTTAATAAATATTAAAGCATTTGCTAACGTAAAATAGTTTAATTTCACTTACTATTTGATATATTCAATCACATCTGAAATGAAAAGTACCCTTTATTAAATATTTAATATTTATATTTATCGAATATAAATTAATTGATTTGCGTGTTTTTATATCTTAACGGATATAAATTAACTTTTAATTTTATTTTTATATCTTAACGGATGTAATTTATAATCTTTTTCTTGATAAGACACCTATTTGGGAGTAGTATTAATGTATGAAACATACATTAATAGGTGATTATATCAAAAGAGAAAGGAAAAATAGAGGTCTAACTCAAATAGAATTTGCTAAAGTCTCAGGCTTGGGGTTAAATTTTGTTAGAGATTTAGAACAAGGAAAACCAGCTTTAAGAATGGATAAGGTGAATCAAGCTTTATATATGTTTGGTGCTATAACTGGACCTGTTAAGATAAAGGATGTTAAAGATGAGGAAGGCTAAAGTATTTGTAAATAATGATGTTGCTGGTATTCTAGTTGAAAGTGAGGAAGGTGTGTATATTTTCAAATATAATGATGGTTATGATAAAGAACCTGTTTCATTGACTCTTCCTGTTGATAAAGAGCCCTATAAATCAAAGATTCTTTTTCCTTTCTTTGATGGATTGATTCCTGAAGGTTGGATGTTGAATATTGCTTCGAAAAACTGGAAACTTAATATTACCGATAGAATGGGTCTATTATTAGCATGTTGCTATGACTGTATTGGAAATGTAAGGATAGAAAAAGATGGGTAATTGTTTATGTTGTGGAAAACCTCTTGGAGCAAATGAAGTTGATTGGCATCACGGTTGTATTAAAAATTTCTTTGGAATCAAGACCTTGCCTTCAATTAATATTAAAGAATTCTCAGCAATATTCTTAAATCCCAAAAATAAAGAAGCCATAATAACAGGGGTTCAAAAAAAAGTATCCCTGCATTTACAAAAAGAGGGAGATAATAGTCGTTTAACTTTGGTAAATTATCCAAGTGAATATATTTTAAAACCTTTTTCTGATATATATCATCAGCTTCCAGAAAATGAATGGCTCACCATGCATTTAGCAAATATATGCGATTTAGAAACAGTTTCTTTTGGTTTGATAAGATTAGAAGATGAAAGCCTTGCCTATATAACAAAACGTATAGATAGAAAAGGTAAGAAAAAAATAGCTATGGAAGATTTTTGTCAATTAGGTGAGAGTTTAACTGAAAATAAATATAAATCGTCCTATGAAAAAATAGGAAAGATTTTGGAGAAATACTCAGATAATATTGGTTTGGATTATTACAAACTCTTTAATGTTATCATCTTTAGTTTCATAGTCGGAAATTCTGATATGCACTTAAAGAATTTTTCACTTTACCAAAAAAAGGGGAAATCCATTTTTTCTCCTTCGTATGATTTATTGAATACCTTAATAATTACAGAAGATCTAGAAGAAGTAGCTTTGAGTATTGATGGAAGAAAAAGTCATCTTAATAGAAAGAATTTTTTCAACTTAGCAGAGAAATACCTCTTGAATGAAACTCAGATTGAAAGAATATTTAATAATTTTCAAAGAAAATATCAAATGATTATTGATTCTATAAATAACTCGTTGCTTGATGAATCATTAAAGAGTGCATATATAAAAATCATAGATGATAGATATAAAAGGTTATTCTAAAATTCAACAATACTTTTAATATTGAAAGATAAGATCCTATCATGATTTATGATTTGTTAAGGAAAATATTTAAATTCATTATTTTGTCCACATTCCTCTCTAATATTACACAAAATATAATAAAAGATTAGGTTCTAGCCTTCATTCTGAAGCAATCATAGATCGTTTTATTCATAATTCAATAACTTTAACTATGGGTAAAACAAACATGTGAGAAAAACTTCATAAATAGAATTCAAAAGCAAATACAAGTGGAATCATCTAAGATATTGGTGTTCCTTTTGCAATATTAGAGGTTCTCACATTATAGAATAGTAGTGCATTTGCGCTAGAATAACCACTAGCCCCTTTTCAAAGTTTTTATCTTTAAACATAATAGTATTAAGCATTTGAAGGGATTTAGGCCTCATATTAAAAGTAGTGCTAAGTCTAGCTCCTAATTTTTCCGAGGAACTCCTTAAAGATACATGGTCTAATTCACCTTCAATAAACTTAACCCAATTACTCTTCGGTTGTTTACAATACCCGGTAACATCAATTTGATGACCCGTGATAAAAGTTTTATGACAATTCTTATTAGTACCTTTGACTTTCAGTTTTCCATCTTGAAACCTATAACGAATGATATGCTTTTCACCACAATGAGGACATTTTTCAGGAATAGTTTCTTTTCTCTCTATTTTTTTATCTTCTTTCTCAATAGCTTTATCTCTTTCTTTACGAAGATAATCTATAACATACTGAAAGTTTTTATCGGCTTCAAATTTATTAAGTTCTGTTGAAACTTTCGTAATATCTAAATCTGTTTTACTTGATGTTAATATTTCGATTGTTTTTTAAAAAGTGCTTTATTGCCAGTTATGATACCGTTTTAAATTCTTACATGGTTCCATCATAACCCATTACATATGAAATTTTACGTGCAGTATCCTTTAAGAGAGGAATAGCTGATTCAACTTCATCTGCACTCATATTTGTATTCAATGAACTTATACTGATTCCTGCTACTATTTCACCATCATGGCCTAAGATAGGAACAGCTGAACAGTTATCACCTAAGATAAACTCATTTCTATCTCGTCCGACACCTTCTTTTTTTACTTTTTTGAGCTCTTCTTTGAGTTTAATGGGATCAGTTATTGTATCTTCTGTAAATTTTTTTAATCCCTTTTCTTTAATAAGTATATCAATTTCTTCCTCACTCAGACTACATGTGAGGACTTTTCCTAGACCTGAGCAATGAAAAGGAAGGACTCTTCCTGGTGTAAAATAGGTACGAGGAGTTGTTTGTGTATCAACTCTATCGAGCATAAGAACTTCACCTTGGTAGTAAGTTGCCATATTTGCATTTGCTTTTGGGTATTTATTCCAAATAAGTTCAAGATAAGGCATTGTAACTTTTCTTATTACTTGAGTCTGGAGAGCCCTTCTTGAAAGTTTTAATGATTTGAGAGAAATAGAATAAAGGCCTGTGCTCTTATCTTTACTCATATAACCTGTACTTTCTAAGCTATTTAATAAGCGAAATGCCATATTATTATTTGTGTTTAATGCAGTACAAACATCGGGAATAGAAATGGGGCCATTATGGTCTGTAGCCAAATCTAGAATTTGAAAGCATCTAATTACTGATTTTATATTATATTTTTCCGTATCATCTATCATTTTTTACCTCTAGTAATGGAATTAATTAATCATTATCCCTAAAAATATAATAGCATTATAATAAACATTAATCAAATAAAATTTTTGTCTTATAAAAAATTCATTTCATTATACCTTTAAAAAGCACTTAGTTGTATATATAGTAAGTATTAAATAAATTTTAGTATAAATTATTTACGCATATTTATTAAAATTATTTAATTAGTATTATATTTTTTGACAAAATATTAAAAAAAATTAATTACAAGTTGACAAAATTGAAATTTGCTTTATAATTCATATATATTTAAAAGATTTTTTTCTTTTGAGATAAAAATTGGAGGACGTATTTATGAAAAGAGTAATAATTATGCTTGCAGCCCTTTTATCAGTTGGCGCATGTGTATTTGCAAATGGAACGAGTGAAAGTAGTACTAAAATGTCTACTTTTAAAGGTAAAAATGTTAGAGTTGTAATTGGTTCAAGTTCTACCGGTGGTGATTCTTATCTTATCGCTGATATAACAAGTAGGTATTTAGCAAAAGAATTGGATTGCAATATAAAAGTTGATGCAGTTGGTGCTGCGGCTGCGTTAGATACGATTACAACAACTAAACCAGATGGTAATACGATAATGATGTTCCATGATATGACTTATCTTGGTGTTCTTTTTGGTAGTTATGATAATGAATACAGTCTTGAAAATTTTATTGTAGGACCGGAAGTAGTCCAAAATCCTACATCTGGTTGGGCATCTAAAGCTAATGCACCATATGAAAATTTAGCAGAAGTTCCTGCTTACCTTAAAGCTAATCCAGATGCTATTGTAAGAATGGCTTGTGAAGCTGGTGGTGTATCACAAATCGGTTTTGTTGCTTACTATGAATGGCTAAAAGCAAATTATAGTGATGATATTTCTTCTCGTGTTGTCGTTGTAATTGGTGGTTCAACAGCAGATAAGTGTCAAATGTTATGGGATGATAATTGCGATATTATATTTGCAGATTATACTTCTTTACTTCAGTATACACAAACGACAGATCCTAAAATTGCCATGAAATTTATGGGTTTATTAGATAATGTTGATGGTGTTGATGTTCCTTCCTATACAGACTTAGGAATTGATTTTAACGGCAATGAATTTAGATTTTCTAAAGATTTCTTGATTTATCTTCCTAAAGATTTTCCTCAAGCACTCATTGATGAATTAAATATAGCGTGTAAAACTATATCAACAAATCCAGACTTTAAGGCTGATTTAAAAAAGATGTATTATCGTCCTGCTTTTAAGAATAGCACTGATGCTAAAACATATATTTATAATAAGCGTGCCACAATGGATATACTTATTAAAAATGCTCCATCTCTCGATGATTTAGTTCAACAGTAAAAATTTAATAATTAGAATATGGCTACAATAACTTAGTGGCCATATTCTATATCTACACTTATTTAAGTAACAAGGAATTTGCAATGATTCATTACAAACCATCAATATCTCACTGGATATTTCCACCAATTATTATAGCTATTCTTATAATTTTATTAATAGTAATGTCAATTCTGAGATTTATTAAATGTAGGCGTAATAATACACCTTTTATAACTTTCAAAAATTATCAGTTTTATGAAAAAAATTATGACAAAATAAAATTTTATGGAACATTTGTTTTATTTATTTTATATATATTCTTCATGAATATTATTCATTTTTTACCAGCTAGTATTATATTTATTTTTTTATTTAACGTACTTTACAGCGGTGTTGATAAAATTAAATTGTGCTTTAATTGTGCTAAAAAAGGAAGTGTTAAAAATAGTGATGCTACTAAATCACTTTTAATTTCATTATTGATTTCAGTTGTTTTCTCAATGACAATTTGGTTTATTTTTGGCCAAG
Source organism: Spirochaetaceae bacterium (assembly GCA_016649775.1). Lineage (GTDB taxonomy): Bacteria > Spirochaetota > Spirochaetia > Sphaerochaetales > Sphaerochaetaceae > Pleomorphochaeta. The sequence continues at coordinate 12,949 of JAENWY010000015.1, read as the reverse complement.
TTTTAAAAACAACATTACCTTAGGAGATAATTATTATGACGCTTGTGCTTTCTCAATTTCTTATGGCTTGGGGCGGAGTTCTAGTAGGTATCGTTTTTGGCGCATTACCTGGTATGACAGCAACTATGGCCATAGCTATTTTCTTACCTATAACGTATGGATATAGCCTTAATATAGCAATTTATCTGCTACTTGGTTTATATGTAGGAGGAATTAGTGGTGGGCTTATACCTGCCATTTTAATAAATATTCCAGGGACTCCCTCTTCTATTTGTACGACATTTGATGGGTATCCTATGGCACAAAGAGGTGAAGGTGAACGTGCCTTAAGAATTGGTATCACTGCTTCCCTTGTTGGTGGCCTCATAAGTTTTGTTTGTTTGTGGTTATTTGCACCATTACTTGCAAGAGTAGCAATTAACTTTGGATCTGTTGAAAAGTTTTTAATTATTCTTTTTGCCTTGACTATTATTGCAGCTTTATCGAAAGGAAGTATGTTAAAGGGAATCTTTATTGGATTCTTTGGTGTTCTTGTTGCCCTTATTGGTCAATTTGCAGATAACAATACAATGCGTATGATTCCTGATATCAGATATTTTAAAGTAAATCTCAGAATGGGATTTCAGTTATTACCTGTCCTTATAGGTTTATTTGCAATATCTCAGATTTTGCAAGAAGCCGAAAAGGGTATGAAGAACGTTACCTTTGATAATGATTTTAAACATGAAACAAAAAAGTTTTCAATTCATGATTTTAAATCTCAAATTACTAATTTAATCAGATCTGGTATTATTGGAACATTTGTAGGAGTTCTTCCTGGTGTTGGTGGTTCTGCTGCTTCCTTACTCTCTTATTCACAGGCTAAAAATTTTTCTAAAAATCCTGATAAACTGGGGACCGGAGAACCTGAAGGTTTAATTGCTTCAGAATCAGCAAATAATGGATTAACTGGTGGTGCTTTAATTCCACTCTTATCACTTGGAATCCCAGGAGATAGTACGACAGCTGTGCTTATTGGTGCTTTCATGTTACAGGGGATGCAAGTTGGTCCTCTCTTCATTACTAATAATCCAGATATTTGGCATTCAATACTTATTGCTTTAGGTATTAGTAATATCCTTATGTTTATTACTATGTTCTACCCAATTAAATATATTGCACAGCTCATTAAATTGCCTAAGGCCAGGATTTATCCTGTTATTATTCTCATGTGTGTTGTTGGAGCTTATACCACGAGAAATGGAAATATGTTTGATGTCTGGACTCTTTTTGTGTTTGGACTCTTAGGATTTTTGTTAAACAAATTTAAATTCAGTATACCCCCTTTCTTTATTGGCTTTATTCTTGGTGATGATCTTGAAAAGTACTTTGTAGATTCTATTAAGGGTTCAGGTGGTAGTTTGAGTTGTTTCTTCAATGGTCCAATATCTTGGGTTTTATGGGGATTAATCATTGTTTCTATTGTTTATGCTGTAATAGATTCAAAAAAAACATTAGTAAAAGGTAAGTAGTAAATGAACAATAATAGTATGACTCCAAAAATTATTAAAATTTCATCAAAAGATAATGTTGGAATTGCAATAAATACTCTTGAAAATGGGAGCGAATTTCTTCCTTCTCTCTATACCCATTCTCTTATACCTCAAGGTCATAAAGTGTCTCTTACGAATCTTAAAAAAGGGGATTCTATTTATAGATATGGTGTTGAAATCGGAAAATTATTAGTTGACGCTCCTGTAGGAACGTGGATTGATGAACATATGATTTCTCTACCTCTAGCTCCAGATTTAGATACATTAGAATATCTTAGTGATGGGCAATTTGATTTTCCAACTCCAGATAGGTTAACTTTTGAAGGGTATAAAGTAGACGGGTGTGCATATGCTGGAACACGTAATATTTTAGGTATAACTTCAACTGTACAATGTGTTTCAGGTGTTTTAAAAGTTGCTGTGGAAAAAATCAAAAGAGAATTACTTCCAAAATATCCCCAAGTGAATGATGTTGTTTCTCTTGAACATTCATATGGTTGTGGCGTAGCAATCAATGCCACTGACGCTGATATTCCTATTCGCTCTATAAAGAACCTTATTAAGAACCCTAATTTTGGTGGTGAGATAATGGTTGTTTGTTTGGGTTGTGAAAAGCTTACGATAGATATGCTTTTATCAGAAAATGAAATAAATTCAAAAAATGTAGTCATTCTTCAAGAGTGTTCTGGGTATGAGCAAATGATTGAAGCCGTAATGGATATGGCTAAACGAAAACTTGAAGTTCTTAATAAAAGGAAAAGGGAAACCTTGCCACTTTCTCAGTTATGCATTGGTCTCCAATGTGGTGGAAGTGATTCTTTTAGTGGTATTACAGCTAATCCTGCTACAGGATATGCCAGTGATCTTCTCGTAAAAGCAGGAGCAACGGTACTTTTTAGTGAAGTAACTGAAGTTCGGGATGGTGTTGATAAAATAGCACATCGTTGTACAAATAGTAACACAATTCATAAGTTATCTAGTGAAATGAAATGGTATGATGACTATTTATCTCGAAGTAATGTTGACCGTAATGCGAATCCTACTCCTGGTAATAAGACGGGTGGGCTCTGTAATATTGTTGAAAAAGCTATGGGGTCGATTGCTAAAAGTGGAACTAGTCCTATAGTAGAAGTTCTTTCTCCAGGAGAAATACCTACAAAATGTGGAATGATTTTTGCTGCAACACCAGCGAGTGATTTTGTTTGTGGTACAGAACAACTCGCGAGTGGTATAACCCTTCAAGTCTTGATGACAGGGAGAGGAACTCCCTATGGGTTGGCTGCAGCTCCTGTAATAAAAGTTTGTTCACGAAAAGATTTATTTGATTTGTGGAGTGATTTAATTGATGTAAATGCAGGGACAATTGCTACTGGAGAAAAATCAATAGAAGACGTGGGGGTTGAAATCTTCAATTTAATTTTAGATGTTGCCTCTGGCAAAAAGAAGTCTTGGGCAGAGGAATATAAATTAGAAAATAGTCTATGTATCTTTAACCCAGCACCAATAACATAAGAAAATTCATAGAAAAGAAATTATTTACTAAATTTTTAAAGGGGACTAATTGTGACACCAAAAATTACAAATATGCAGGTTTATCCTGTAGCAGGACATGATTCAATGCTGTTAAATCTCAGTGGAGCTCATGCACCTTATTTTACAAGAAATATTGTTATTCTGACCGATGATACTGGAAATGTAGGTCTTGGAGAAGTACCGGGAGGACAGAAGATAACTCAGGGTTTGGAAGAATCTAAAAAGATTGTCATTGGAACTTCTATCGGTGATTATAAAAATACCTTACAAAAAGTAAAAGTTACAATGCATGATGAAAATGATCACAGAGGGGCTCAGACTTTTGATCAACGAACAGGTGTACATATTGTGACAGCCATCGAGGCACCTCTTCTTGACTTAATGGGTAAATACTTGGGTGTTCCTGTAGCTTCATTGCTAGGGGAAGGTAAGGTAAGAGATAAAATTAAAACTCTTGGATATCTTTTCTTTATTGGAGACAGTAATAAAACCAATCTTCCTTATGTGAAGGAAGATGATAGTAAAATAGATTGGTATCGATTACGAAGACAAGAAGCCTTGACTCCAAACCAAATTGTAGATCTTGCAAAAGCAAGTCACGACCTCTATGGGTTTGAAGACTTTAAATTGAAGGGTGGTGTTTTAAAAGGTGAAAAAGAAATGAAGTGTATTCTTTCGTTAAAGGAAGAATTTCCTCAGGCAAGATTTACCTTAGATCCTAATGGTGGATGGTCTTTAAAAGAAGCTATTGAACTATGTAAAGATAAACATGGTGTATTAGCGTATTGTGAAGATCCTTGTGGAGCTGAAGGAGTTTATTCTGGCAGAGAAATTATGGCAGAATTTAGAAGAGCAACAGGTATTCCTACAGCAACAAATATGATTGATACTGATTGGAGACAAATGAGACATGCTATTGCACAAAATTCTGTTGATATTCCTCTTGCAGATCCTCATTTTTGGACGATGGAAGGATCAGTGAGAGTCGCTCAAATGTGTAATGATTTTGGTCTAACGTGGGGTTGTCATTCAAATAATCATTTTGATATTTCACTTGCGATGATAGCCCAGTGTGGAGCAGCCGCACCAGGAAATCCAACAGCACTTGATACGCATTGGATTTGGCAAGAAGGATATGATCAATTAACGAAACAATCACCAAAAATCGAGAATGGATATTTAACTGTTTCAGATAAACCTGGACTCGGTATTGAACCTGATATGAAACAGATAGAAGCTGCGCATGCATTGTATTTAGAGAATTGTCTTGATGCTCGTGATGATGCAATTGGAATGCAGTATTTAGTGAAAGATTGGAAATTTAATGCTAAACGTCCTTGTTTGGTTCGTTAAAAATTTTTTGTAGGAGATAAAAATGAAAATAGGATTTATTGGACTCGGAATAATGGGAAAACCAATGGTAAAAAACTTGCTCAAAGCAGGTTATGAAGTAGTCGCTTTTGATCTGAATCAAAAGAGTGTCGATCTTGTAGTAGCAGAAGGTGCTGTAGCTGGTGAGAGTATTTCATCAATTGCTGCAACATGTCCTGTTGTTATCACGATGCTTCCAAATTCTCCACATGTAAAAACGGTAGTTCTTGGGAAAGGTGGTCTTCTTGAGGGAGCAAAACCTGGCTTAAAGTATATTGATATGAGTTCTATTGCACCTCTTGCAAGTAAAGAAGTAGAAAAAGCTTGTGCTGAAAAGGGTGTAAGAATGCTTGATGCACCAGTTTCTGGAGGAGAACCTAAAGCTATTGATGGTACTATGTCAATTATGATTGGTGGAGAAAAAGACCTGTATGAAGAAATGCTTCCTATTTTTAAAGTATTAGGTGGTTCTTATGTTCTTTGTGGTTCTATTGGAGCCGGAAACACAACAAAGCTTGCAAATCAAATGATTGTAGCAGGTAATATTGCAATTTTAGCAGAAGCACTTACCTTAGCAAAGAAAGCTGGAGTAGATCCTCAAACAGTATTTGAAGCTATTAAGGGAGGACTCGCTGGTTCTACCGTCATGAACGCAAAAGCACCAATGATGATAGCAGGGGACTTCAAACCTGGTTTTAAAATTGATTTACATATTAAAGATTTGAACAATGCCATTGAAACTGGTCATGGAATTGGTTCACCTATGCCATTAACTGTTGAGATTCAAGAGATGCTTGAAAATTTACATTTTGATGATAAGGGTAATCATGATCATAGTGGTTTGGCTGAATATTATGAAAGAATTTCAGGAATAAAGATTAGTAAATAGGAAATATATATATGATGGACACAACTTTTTTTAAGGGCATCATTGTCCCAATTTTAACACCTGTTACAAATGATGAGAAGATTGATGAACCTCGTTTGAGGAATCAGATTGACTTTGTCATAGCTGGTGGAGTTTCTGGAATTTTATTATTCGGGAGTAATGGCGAATTTTATGTTATGGAAGAGGATGAAATACTTAAAACTCTTCGTATCACTATAGATCAAACGGCAATGAGAGTTCCCATCTATTTGGGTATCGGTGAAATAAGGACAAGTAAGTGCATAAGGTTAGCACAGAGGGCAAGAGAAGCAGGGGTTGCTGGTATTTCTATACTACAACCAATGTTTTTGAAACCTTCACATGAAGAATTATGTGCATACTTTACTGCTATTGCCGAAAGTGTTCCTGATTTACCTGTACTTCTCTATAATAATCCTGGAAGAACAGGTTATGGTATTAGTCAGGAATGTGTTGAGTATTTAGCTCATAATCAATCAAATATTGTTGGTATGAAAGATAGTAGTGGAAATTTAACAGAAACTATTGAGTTTATTAGACGAAATCGTGATGTTAATTTCAAAGTGATGTGTGGTAAAGATACTTTAATTTATGCTGGATTAAGTGTGGGTTGTGTTGGTGCTGTTTGCTGTACAGCAAATTTTCTTCCTGAATTAGTCTGTTCAATTTATGATAAGTTTGAAAATGGAGATAGTAAATGTGCTCTTGAAAAACAATGGGAACTGAATCCTATTCGTTTACAGATGGATAAATCGAGTTTTCCTGTGGCTACAAAGGATTATGCTAATCTTTTGGGTCTTGATATCGGTAATCCTATACTACCTTGTCTTCCTTCTACACAAGATCAACTAGAAGGGTTAAGATCTCAACTTGTACAAAGTGGTTATCTTAAGTAATAGTAATAAACGAGCTATCATTCTTTGCATATTCAAGGAATGATAGCTTTTTGTTTGCCCAGCCTGGGTAAATTCTTGGTGGTGAAAGTCCAATGTGGGTAATCCGGAGTCTTAGGCGACTACAAACCACTAGCGAATGGCAAGTGCATAATCGTTAGGTTATGTGTGAAGGAAGCTATTAGCAAAATTCTATCTCTACGAACAGAAACAGATTATAAGGCTAGACAACACATGGAAAGTCTATGAAAATTTACAGAGGCATTTAACTTCATGAAAACCAAATATAAGTTCCGGAGCGTGTGTAGTAAAGTCTGAGGGTTAAGATCAAAATATTGAATTAATTTGATTTATTTAAGAAAAAAAGCCCATTTATTAAATTGACATAGTCCCTGCTACTTTACATACTTTCAAACTTTATGAAACATAATAAATTGGATAAGTATCAAAAATATATGTTATTGTAATTGATCTGAAGTTACAGTTTTTACAACATCGAATAATGCTTTTGGAACTACAGAAAATAATTACTTAGAAAATAAATTTTGTAATATGAATATAGATGTAAAAAAAAGAAGAAATAATCCAGTATTCTTAATGTATCTAAAATAATCAAAAATAAATTCAACAGAAAATAGGAATATTGAGGGACTCATTAAAGATAAGAATAGTCCTATTGTGACTTTTCCATAAACCAAATGTAATATTAATATTATTGATTTTACTGTTTTATTTGTATTAATTATAAAATCCTTCGCGCCTATTGAATTATTATTTCAAAAGAAGAAAAGGATTTTATTTTGATTGAGATTATTTTAATTTATTTCAATTCCAATGTCTTTTAGCATATTATAGCCATATTCAATAGATACAGCATAACTCATTGAAGTATCATATAATGGATAATTTTGTCCACGACTAAAATCTCCTCCATCGTCTAATGGAGAAAAACGTCCAACAACAATTCCAACAATTCTCTCATCTTCAATACTAACTAAAGGACCACCGGTCATACCATCATGAACCATTGAATCAAATAATAAAAGTTTTGTTCCATTATCCAATTTTACTTTGGAACTTAATACACTGCTTCTTATTGCAAGAATATGCATATCTTGGTGTCCATAAGGAAATCCAATATTAATCAGACCTGTTCCTAATTTTAAATTATCTACTTGTCCAATTAAATAATCAGGAGTCTCGATAATAAAACCTTTTTTCAATTCAAGTAATGCAACATTATGATAAGCATCAGTTTGTACTACAGTAACACTTACCGCAGCTATTTCATCCAAACTTAACTTAGAAAAGTCTTCAGGATCATGTGGTCTTGCAACCATAAGATTTTCAAAATCGTCCCCAATAATATGAGATGTTGTTAAAAGATAACCTTTATCATGAACTAAAAATGCTGTTCCTAAAAATACAACACTATCCGCGCGCTTTCTAAGTAATATAAAACATGCGCCGATGAATTTCTGTCCTAAATTTTTATACATTATTTTCATCCTTTATTTGTTTTTTCTTTTTAAAAATTACTGGTGGAATATCTGCAGATTCTATTTGGAATTTCTTAGGTTTGCCTTTTTTTGCTTTAACAGTAAAGGTTTGCTCGCCAAGATATTCATTCAGCCCTTTTTTAAGACTGAAACATAAAACTAATAAAACTACACCAAAAGGTAATCCGGTAGCTACTACTGCTGATTGAAGAGCTGCTAGTCCACCACCAACTAATAGTGCTGCTGCAACTACGCCTTCTAATATTGCCCAAAATAACCTTTGAGGAATTGGAGGATCTGGATTTCCACCAGCTGTTATGATATCAATAACCATTGATCCTGAATCTGAAGAAGTAACAAAGAAACTAACTACAACTAAAACACCTAATATAGATGTTACTGTATTAAGAGGTAATCTCTCTAGTAATAGAAATAGAGATAAAGGAACATGCTGAGTAACAAGCTCTGCAAAGCCACCACCACCAAACATTTCAAGGTATAGTGCTGTATTACCAAAAACAGTCATCCATAAGAAAGTTACTAAGGTTGGAACACATAAAACTCCAATAAGGAATTCTCTAATAGTACGACCACGTGAAACTCGTGCGATAAACATACCAACAAATGGAGACCAAGCTATCCACCAAGCCCAGTAGAATACTGTCCAGGTGTTCTGCCAGTTAGTGTTTTCAAAAGTTTCATTCCATGTTGAAATAACTGTAAGCTTTTGTAAGTAATAACCAATATTTTCAGCAAAACCATTTAGAATAAACATTGTAGGTCCACATATAAATACAAAAGCTAACAATAACATTGCAAGACGAATATTAATTTCAGAAAGTTTTCTAATTCCTGAATCAAGTCCTTTAACAACTGATATTGTGGCAATAGAAGTAATTACTGCTATTAACACAATCTGAACACCTATGCTTTGTTCAAGTCCAAAAATATGACTTAACCCTGCATTAATTTGTTGAACGCCAAACCCCAAAGAAGTTGCAACTCCAAAAAGAGTAGAAACAGTTGCTAAGATATCAATGAGATTACCCCAACCTCCGTTAATTCTATCACCTAGAAGAGGATAAAAAATAGTACGAATTGATAATGGCAAACCCTTATTAAAACTAAAAAAAGCTAGTGCTAATCCAATAAGTGCATATATTGCCCAAGAGTGAAGTCCCCAGTGCATAAAAGTAAAAGCCATTGCTTGATGAGCAGCATCAGTTTGATTAGCTACAGGAATTGGTGGATTTATAAAATGAAACATAGGTTCAGCTACTCCATAAAATAGCAAACCAATTCCCATACCAGCAGAAAATAACATTGCAAACCAACTCATTGTACTAAAATCTGGTTCTGCATCATCGCCCCCTAATCTAATCTCTCCATATCGACTGAACATTAAATAAAGTACAAATATTAGGATTATATTTACAGTAAATGTAAAAAACCATCCAGCATTTGTAGTAATGCTATTTAATAAAGGATTAAATATATCACCTAGTATTTTATTAAAAAAGACTGATAATATAACAAATCCTATAATTAATGTGGCAGAGGAGAAAAACACGACAGGATGTATGTCGAATCTCTTTTTTTTCTTTTGAAAACTTTCTTTTTCTTCTATATTGATGCAATACTCCTAAATTATCTTAAAAAAACACCACAAAAACAAAACCCGGAGTAATTATTCCGGGTATATGAATCAGAATTATATCTATTAATTAATTGAATCACTCAATTAGAAAATTAGTGAATTTAAGATAACCAAATTTTTTATTTCTCTATGTTGCAAAAAATATAGAAAACTGTCAACCACGTTAAATTAATTTAAATCTATATGTAGAGAGAAAAATTGATAAATAAAGTGGCTCTTCGAGACTTTACATGGGTATCATTTTTAGTTAAGGTCTACAAAAGTAATAGAAAGTAGTTGAAAATCAAGATATAAATAGTTACAACAAGTCAAATAAAAGCTCAATGCAGTCAATGCAGTCTATAAACTGTTAAATTGCCCACTATCTACCTTTATGTTTTTCGACATAGGTAATTATGATATTTTTTGATTTAGTATGGTATGATCTTAAGTGTGAATGGTCATAAACTAATCACAAGTTGGAGGGTTAGTAAATGTTTGTTATTATTTTAACAATTATATTGATATTAATTTTCTAAATGCCAATTAAATAGTATAAAGAGTTTTCATTTATTTTGTTCGCATGTTAGCATTATGTTGTTCAAAACTGAGTGGTACTAGCAAATAGGTCTATATTACAAACTCAAAATCCTATTAAAACTATCTTTGATTGTTAGAATTCCATTCAAATACATAATACTATAGTTGATTTTGACCTTAAAACGCAGTTCTTATGAATTTTCTATCAACACTGTGCAGAAAGGTATTAAAAAATAAAAATGTAGTATTAGCAATAGAAATAGAAAAAGAAATATACTATACTATCAATGTTTAGTAAAACTGCCAATTTATTCATGATTTTTGATACTTTTTTAGTCAAAATAAAAAGTACCAAAAAATGAACTGAAGCAGGCTGTAAGCAATGTATATTAGTGATAAAGTCTTGTAGCTAATTCTTTATCCGGTGTATAATAATGTACGATAATGTACAATAATAAATGAGGTAAAATCATGTTAGATATATTTACTCTTGGAGAAGAAATACTCACAATTAAATGTAAAAAAGTTGAAACTTTTGATTCCTCTTTGACTCTTCTAATAGATGCAATGTTTGATTCTATGGATGAGGCAGATGGAGTTGGTTTGGCGGCACCGCAAGTTGGCATTGATATGAGATTATTTGTCGTTGATGATCAGAAAGGAACAAGACGAGAATTTATAAATCCTGAAATTGTTGAAACTTCAATGGATAATGTTAATATGGAAGAAGGTTGTTTATCAATTCCTAATGTTTATCATGATATTGAAAGACCAAAATCCATTACACTACAAGCTCAAGATATAAATGGTAAAACATTTAAAATTAAAGCAGAAGGTTTATTAGCTAGATCTATACAGCATGAAAATGATCATTTAAATGGTATTGTTTTTATTGATCATCTTTCAGAGATTGAAAGAGAAAAAATGGTAAAAGCTTATATTCGAAAAAATCATCTTAAAAAAGGTTCAGTTCAGTGAGAATATTATTTGCAGGGACAGCAGAAATTGCAACTCCAACTTTAAAAGCTTTATATGAGAAATTTGAAGTTGGGTTAGTATTAACAAATCCTGATGCCAGAAAGGGTAGGTCTAAGGAATTAGTTGCCTCTCCTGTTAAGAAAATGGCACTTTCCCTAAATATTCCTGTTCTTCAACCTGAAAGACTTAGAGGCCAAGCCTTAGTAGATGTGGCCTCCTATAATTGTGATGTTCTAGTTTGTTTTGCCTATGGGAAAATATTTGGTCCTCGTTTTTTATCAATGTTTGAAAAAGGTGCATATAATATCCATCCTTCAGCACTTCCTCTGTTAAGAGGCAGTGCTCCTATTCAGTATGCAATATTAAATGGTCTTGATTCTACTGGAATAACTATTCAAAAACTTAGTCTTGGAGTAGATGAGGGTGATGTTTGTTCTGTATTTAGATTTGATTTAGATGGTAGTGAAACAACTTCATCTCTCAGTGAAAAAGTGTCTCTTCTTAGTGCTCCTTTAGCTATTGAAACATTCACAAAACTTGAAAATAATATATTATCTTCTCATCCCCAAGAAGGAGAAGTTAGTTATACAGATATGTTAAGTAAAGATGATTCTTTGCTTGATTTCAATGAAGATGCTAAAGTTCTTCATAGTAAAATTAGAGCATTCTATCCTTGGCCTAAAGCCCATACTATATATGATGGTAAAGTTTTATTCATTACTGGTGTTAATCCATTAACTCATGAAAGAAGAGAACATAGTATTAAAGTTGGAACTGTTGTTGAAATTAGGAAAAAACAAGGCTTGGTAATAGCTTGTAAAGATGAATTACTAATTGTAACAGCTCTTCAATTAGCGGGAAAAAAGGAATTAGATTATAACTCATTTTTTAATGGGAATAGTAAAATAATAGATTCTATTTTAGGCAAATAAATGAAAAAAAAGGCTACGCTAATATTAAGTATTACATTATTTATACTCTCACCAATTTTTGCAGCTTATCCAAAAGTTGCAGTAGTCTTATCAGGTGGTGGAGCAAAAGGTTATGCAGAAATAGCGGTTATTGAAGAAATTCAAAAACTAGGTATACCTATCGATTTCATATGTGGAACAAGCATGGGTGCTCTAGTTGGTGGTTTTTATGCAGCTGGTTATAGCTCTGAAGAAATCAAAAGAATGATTAAATCTAATGATATGGCGTCTATGCTATTAATACCAACATATACAGAAACTAATGAACTTCCTGGAGTTTTTGAAGAAGAAATAAATTCCTTTTATTCCTTTGGAATTAGCAATAAGGGTATAGGAGATGTTCCTGGCTTAGTTGGAGATCAATTAATACAACAGTTTCTTTCAAGATTTCTTATTAAAAATTCTAGTTCAATGGCATTTAGTAAATTAAGTATTCCCTTTAAAGCTGTTACAACAAATGTAACCACTAGTGATAAATTCATTCTAGATTCAGGACTTCTTCAAGACGCAATGAGAGCTAGTATGTCATTGCCTCTAATATTCTCTCCATATATCTTACTTGATGGCACTTACACCATGGATGGTGGATTAAATGATAACTTACCAGTTTTTTTAGCAAGAGATTGGGGTGCTGATATTATTATAGCGGTTAATGTGTCTGCAGATGGTTTAAAAGAACCCGGTGGATATTCTACATTAAGTGGTGTAACTCTTCAATTAATTTCTTTAATTACCTTTAAAAAAAGTGATGGTTTATTAGGAAAAGATGATTTAGTAATAAAACCTCAAGTTAGTGATTTTACAATTTTAAATATGGGTAGATATGATGATATATTGAAAAAAGGTTATGAAGCAGCTATAGCTAATAAAGACAAATTATTAGCTTTACGTGATAAAATAGCTAAAACAAGAGATTTAGTTCCATATAGTGTTGTTGGTACATATTCACAACTCCCAGATCCACTTGTTCGAGAAGTTAGAATTGTTGATGTAACTAGAAATTCACAAAGTTATTCTTTATCTACAATATTTGATGAGTTTATTGGTAAAACTCTTAATGACGCAAATTTGGATAAACTAGAATCTGAT
>JAENWY010000145.1 GCA_016649775.1 Spirochaetaceae bacterium | reverse complement strand
CTCTCAAATTTCTTTTTAATAGTTTTTTCTTTATAGTCGTTATAAAATTCATCTTTAATGGTAGAAAAAACATAAGTATATGTGTTAAGATTATTCATGCGGTAAGCCTCTTTTTATTTTTGTTTTGTGATTAAAATAATACATGAGTCTTACCGCTTTGTATATAAAAAGATCTATTTTAACAATCAATTGTTACTGTTATATAATTAACTATTCCCCCCTGTAAGTTTTAGAGCCTGTTTCTTTTCCTCCAAGAAAATAATATACTAATTAACTTTATTCAATGAAACTGTCCATCCTTCACCAGTTCCAATTTGGTATGTTTTTGAAAAACTACCTTGATTAATAGCAAATGCTAAATTAAGTAAGCTATTTATGTATGCTAAGTCTTCACCTTGTTTTACTTCAGTAAAACTTCTTCCGAAGATAACATTGTAGCCATAAACAATTATTTCTTGATAGCTTATAGTAACATTTATAGTATCACCATATTTTATTCCATTTTTAGTTAAAAGAGAGTAGGGAATATTAGTCCATGGGGATCCATATCTAATATCTAAAATATCAATGGAACCAACGATTGAATTATCTTTTGTTTTTGGCATTTGAAAATCAAGTTCAACTACTTGATTATCTAGTAAATCGCCAACTTCTTCAAAGCTAATAATTCCAGCAGCTAGTTTAGCCCCTGTATAGGCATAAACATCACGGCCATGAAAAGTATAACTTTCACTAGACCCTTCAAGTCTATTTATTTTCTCTGAAATCTCACGTCTTTCTACTATTCCGATTTTTTTTGAGACATGTGTTAATGTACCATTATCAGGGGTAACAATGAAATGGCCAGATTTTGTCTTTACAACAACTGATTTACGGTTACTACCAACGCCTGGATCGATAACACAAACAAATACAGTTCCTGGTGCCCAATAGGAAACAGCTTGAATTAACCTATAGGAAGCTTCCCATATGTTAAATGGTGGAATTTCATGTGTTAAATCTTCTATTTTTAATTTACGAGACACACTATCTGCGACGCCATGCATTGCAGATACAGCAGAATCTACTAAGCCAAAGTCACTCATAAAAACCACGCAATTTCGATCCGTAATATTGCTCATTAAAATCCTCCTACAAAGATTATAAAAACCATAGCATGAATTTAAGAGTATGTCTAAAAAAAAATAAAAAGGTTCATAAATATATAACAAATACGAATTTCAAAATCTAAATAAGGAACTATATAAGAAAATACAAAAAAAGCTACCTTGAAATTAATCAAAGTAGCTTTGTATCAATATTAAAATATAATTACTTAGTAACGCTTGCTGTATCAGTAGCCATTGCTTGATCGATTGAAATTAATTCAATTTTAAATGTTAATAGTGTATTAGGTTCTACATTAGTATTACCAGAAACTCCATAACCTAAATCAGGGTGAACCCAAGCAATAATTGTCTCACCAACATTCATGTTTTCAACAGCTTCTTGGAAACCTGGAATAACATCACTTAATGGGAACTGTGAAGGTTTACCTCTTTGGTAAGAACTATCTAATACGGTTCCTGTAGGAGTACTTAATTCGTAATTTAAAGTAACAATATCCGTTTTAACAGGACTTGCTCCTTTTGCAGGAGTTAACACTTTATATTGTAAACCATCTTCTAATGTGACAACATCAGAATTAGTTTTGTTAGTTGCTAAGAATTGATTAGCTGCATTTAAATTATTTTCTGCTAATGTTTTAGAATCAGCTGCTTGTTTAGCTGAGAATTGAGCTTCAAAATCTCTAACCGCATTTTGTTGTTGGTATTCTGAAATTTGGCTATCATGAGCAAAAGCAGCATCTAAGAAACCATTTATTAAGAATTCAGCATCTAAAGGGAAACCACTTTGAGCAAAGTTTGCAGCGAACATGTAACCATATGTGTAAGCAAATTTCTTACCCATATCATCTGATTTTTCTAATGTTTTAATAGTAGCTAAATCAACATCTTCTCCGAATACAGTTGGAAGAATAGTTTTGTCAGCTTGAACGGCTGCACTATAATCTTCATAGATTTTTTGCATTTCGTCCATTGTGTATAAAGAAACCTTTTGACTATCTACATTAATTAAATCTAAAATACCTCTAGCAAAATAAGAAGCATCAACATAAGTTTTTTGAGTTTCAAAATTCTTTTCAATTAATTGGCCATAAGAATAGTTAACACTTTGTCCTAAGTTATTATTAAAACCATAATCGATAACAGGTACATCTAATTGAGGAGTTGCAGCAGTGAATTGAATCATACCACTAGCTACTAAGGGTGTTATATAACGTATTGAATTAGCAGTTCCATCAGTTAAACCATCGATTTCAATATAATCTCCAACTTGATATGAAGCTAAATCATATATAGAAGAAGAATTATCATTTTTTACTGTGAAGTTTAATTCGTTTGTTGAAGATAATACTTGGAAACTATATGTATTCGTATTAGAGTCAATATTTTCAATCATAGCGATTGTTGAAGAAGGTACTGCTTCTTTAGCGCCAGCAGCGAAAAGAGAAGAAGTTACAAAAAGAGAGGTAGCTAATACAGCTATTACCTTTGTTAATTTGAAAAAATTCATTATTATTTCCTTTATTTAATAGTGTAAAACACTACTGATTTTTTTAACTGTATGTTAAGAACCCAATTTAGTCAAATGAAAGGTTAAAACAATTGAATTAAAAATTCTATTATTTTGTTATCCGATATTAAAATAACAAATTCATGTAGTTTTATGTATTTTGACAATTATCTCTTAAGGGTATTTACAAAAGTGAAAAATAAAAAATAATAGTGTAATTTGTGAAAAAAATAATAATTTGCTTGCTACGAAAGTAAAACGCATGCTAAATTTAATTGAAGGAATACTAATGGAATTAAAATTACCGTATTTATTGAAGAATTCAAATATTTGTTACTATGATGAGCAAAAATTATATATAGGAAATAGAAAAATATTTCCATTTGAAAAAAGTTTTGTAATCTGTAGTAATTCAGAAGAAATATCAACTGCTATAAAGAATATGATAACTCAAGGCGGAGGACCTCTTCAAGTTGCTCTTACCTCAATGTGTTATTTAACTTCGCAGATGTGCAATAATATATTAGAGTATGATTTTGATACTTTATGCAAAAATATGCAAACAATTATCAATTCTCGTCCAACTAATACCACAATGAAAAGAGTTATAGAAGAATTACTTTTAAAATTAAAAGAAGTTATGATTAAATCAACTCCAATTCAATTTCGAGATTATGTTATAGAATGTGTAAAAGAAAAAGAGCATGAAGAAGATTTAGTATATCATAATATGGGTCTTCTAGGATCTTCTCTACTAAATGATGGAGATACAATATTAACAACTTGCTTTGCGGAGCATACATTAATATTATCAATATATTATGCAATTAAAGAAGGAAAATCAATAAAAGTTTTGGCAAATGAAACTCGTCCATATTTTCAAGGATCAAGATTAACTGCACCGAGTATGAAAGAAATGGGAATACCTGTGAATATCATTACCGATAGTATGGGTGCTTATTTTATGAGAAACGGAGAGGTTAATCATTATATGAGTGCATCTGATTTGGTTTGTATGGATGGAACAGTTGTTAATAAAATTGGAACATTATCTAATGCAATTGCTGCATATTATTATGGAATCCCTTATACCGCTTTTTCAATGTCCCCTGATAAAACAAAAACAGACAAGAATAAAATTAAAATGGAACTTAGGGATGGAAAGGAAATTTTAAATATATTTAATCATCCTATTAGTGAGGAAGGAATTGAGGCTTTATATCCAGCTTTTGATATAATTGATAGCAAATTAGTTACTAATATCGTTACAAATAAGGGTATTTTTAGTCCTAATAAAATAAAGGAATATTTTTAATGAAAGCAATAATTGGTGGGTCGGGAATAGATAAAATTTTGGATATCACAGGAATTCAATATATAGAAACAAAATATGGTAAAGCAAAATATTATAAAGAAAATAATATAATTTATGTTTTAAGACATGGTGAAAATCATGAATATCCACCACATTTAGTTAATTATAAGGCGAATGTCGAAGCATTAAGTATGCTTGGAGTTGATGAATGTATAAGTATTTATTGTGTTGGATCGATAAGCAATAAATTTCCACCTGGAATTTCAACTATTATGTGTGACTTTTTGGACTTTACAACAAGAGGCAATAAAACTTTTAGTGAAGTTGGAAATGTTTTTCATACTGATATGGTTGATATTTTTGACGAATCTTTACAAACTAAAATAGTTAACAAGTCTAAAGACTTTGGAATTGATATGCATTTAGGGGGAATATATGTTGCAACAGAAGGGCCACGTTTTGAAAGCCCTGCTGAAATTAGAATGTATTCACTTCTTGGTGGAGATTTTGTTGGAATGACCGCTATTCCTGAGATAACATTGATGAAAGAAAAAAAAATAAAGATTGCATCCATTGCATACAGTATCAATTGGTGTTCTGGTATTACTGGTGATAGTCAAATTGACTTTGTAAGTGATGAGGAAGTACAAAACATATCTACTAATTTATTAAATATTTGTAGAAAAGTATTATTGAAATAGAACAAATTTCAGGAGAATGTATGAGTTTGAAAAGAGTTATAGGAAACTACTTAGGAAATGAGGATATTGATAAAATATACTCTTATGGTTTAACTACAAGAATTATAAAAGATTTACCTTTTTTAAAAGCTGGGTTAGTAATTGATACAGCTAACCAATATGATTTAATAGTACTTGAAATGATTAGTCCTATTTTAAATGTTAAAGACTTTACATCAATATTAATGCTAGCAAAATCAGCTTTATCAGAGAATGGATTATTAGTATTTGATTTTATTGAAGAACTTCGACCTATGCTTAGTGTTGCTAGAAAAATGGAATCATGGAGGGGGGAAAAAGAGGAAGATGTATATGGTTATACTTTGATTGATATTGCTTCAGCTCTTTCAGCTCTTGGTCTAAAAATAAAAAGCATAGATAAAGTAGATTCCATTGGAGAAAAACAAGTAGTAGTAGTATTTGCTAGCCGGAATTAAGTAACTACATATTTCTTCATTAAATATTCCTTAACTAATTAGTAAATTAAAGATAAAATACTATTATTAACTATTTGAGGTAATAATATGAAGAAAGGCGCAATTATAAGTTTAGTATTCGCTATATTAAGTTTTTTAATAGGTTTAATTATTATAGTTTATTCATTGGGTTTGATATTAACACCAATGAGTATTCAAGATTTTAATGCAGGTGTTACTGCAAGCATTACTTATTCATCTCTATCTGTGCATTCTCTAATGCCTTTAATGATGATAATTTTAGGTTGTACGCTTTTTGTAAGTGCAATTTTATTTTTTATTGTATCAATTAATCTTTTTATATTAGCTAAAAAGAAATTATAAGAACTTGTAGAAAAAAATACTCTTCAAATAAATGAAGAGTAATAATGCGCCAGATAGGAGTCGAACCTATGACCTATTGCTTAGAAGGCAATTGCTCTATCCAGCTGAGCTACTGGCGCATTAACAATAAAACTTAACGTCCCATTGCGTTATTGTTTATATTACTTTATGGAATTAAATGCAAGTATATTTGTGAAAAAAGATATAAAAATTGTATTATTGGGCAAAATGTAATATAAATTACTTGATTTTATGAATATATCAATTTTTAAACCAAGTATAAGATATTATTACATAAAACTTATATTCATTGCTAATTTAAATGTAATATCTAAATAACTACAAATATAATTGTAAATACTAATATGAAATAAATATTTCAGGATTTAAAATCTTTTTTTATGAATATT
>JAENWY010000374.1 GCA_016649775.1 Spirochaetaceae bacterium | reverse complement strand
TTAAGCCTTTATTATTCAAATATGGAAGCAACCTTAATTAGATTTTCTATTATTGGAAGATGCTGAGGACATATACTTTCACATTTTCCACATTTAATACAATCTGAAGCTAATCCAAGTCCTTTAATTATTGTGTTGTTACGATAGTTTAAATCACTGTTTCCATCATTAAACTGTTTCTTTTTATTGTAGACAGTAAATAAATCTGGAATTGAAATTTTCTGAGGACATCCTTCTACACAATAACGGCAGGCAGTACAGTTGATTATGTCCTGATTTATTAAAATCTTATGTACTTTATCAATTGCAACTCTCTCTTTATTATTTAAAGGTTTAAAAGATTTCATAAATCCTACATTTTCTCTCAATTGTCCAATGGTACTCATTCCACTGAGAACCATAACAACAGAAGGATATGAAGCTGCAAAACGAATTGCATAACTAGCACAAGAACCACCCTCTTCCTCAAAAATATCCTTTCCTAATTTTGGAATATTAATTAATGAGCCACCTCTGCAAGGTTCCATAACAATGACTGGCTTTTTATATTTCTCACATACATCATAAAGAGCTTTGCTTTGTATTTTGGGATCATCATAATCAGCATAGTTAAATTGTATTTGAACAATCTCAATTTCAGGATGATCTGAGAGTATTTTATCTAAAACATCGGCTTTATCATGAAATGAAATACCAATATGTTTAATTTTCCCATTTTTCTTTAATTCTTTTGCTACTTTAAAAGCATTACAATTTTCAAATTTAGCATAGAAATCAATGTTCAAAGCATGCATCAGATAGTAGTCAAAATATTCAACTCCAGTTAGTGCTAACTGTTCTTCAAAGAAAGGTATAATTTCTGACTCTTTTTGAAAGCAAGAGGCTGTAAGTTTATCTGTTAGAATATACTTATCTCTTGGATAACGATCTGTAAGACATATTTTTATCTCTTTCTCGCTTTGCCCAGATATATAAACACGTGCAGTATCAAAATAATTAAAACCTTCTTTGATAAATATATCTACCATTTTCTTGAATTGCTCTCTGTCTACAATATCATCAATCATTGGTAATCTCATGCAACCAAATCCAAAATTTTTTTTCATCGTTAACTCCTAATAAAAACTATGATTCTCTATGAAAGTATTTATTTTTTTTCCTGTTATATTTAATATAACAATTCTATATAAACTATAAACAAGTCATAGCATAAATACCTTAATTTTTTAACAATTTTAATAACAAAAAGAGGTTGAAAGGCAAGTATTAAACCATGGTTCACCTCTTTTGTTTTTATTAATAAGGTAACTAATTCAATTACCCTTATAAGCAAATTCGCAATGATTTGCATATTTTCTTTAGTATGAATAACCCATTAGATGCTTAATTCATACTAAAAATTATATAATTACATGCACATTTCGAATATATTCTCAATATCAGTTTGAGTTAAAGGCTTAAAGCCATTCAATACCCCACCTTCACAAGCTTTCTTTGCCATATGAGGGAAATCTTCTTTTTTAATTCCAAGCTCTGAAAGAGTACTAGTAAGACCAAGTGTTTTGTATAGAAAATCAGC
>JAENWY010000069.1 GCA_016649775.1 Spirochaetaceae bacterium | reverse complement strand
TAATCCCTAGCAATATTAGATAAGTTTTGATCTCTAATTTCTACATCATCTGCTATTGATGATAACATTTCATAGGGAGTATCTTTAACAACACAAAATTCATTACTACCCTTTTTTACATTAAATAAATTATAAAAGGAAGTCATATAATCTGTTTCAATTTCTTCCATAGAAGCACCCATTAAAGATTCTATAATTATTGACATAAAACCAACTCTATCAACTCCATCAGAACCTTGTATTAAAATAGGACCTTCATTATCGATTATAAAGACAAAAGCTTCGGCAATATTTTTGTTAAAAGATTCAGAATTATACTCATTAGTTAAACCTAGAGCTAAAACTTTATTAGCATCAAATAATCCTTGATACCAAGGATTAGGAAGTAATATCAAATTTTTTTCTACTGATTTATTACTATCAGATAAATTAATTATATTTTTAATATTATATGATTTAGCAAGCTCGCTAGAATAAGAAGATCTAGCGGTATAGGATGTAAGATTACTTGATCTATAGAGTATACCTTTTTTAATAGAACCAAATCGAATTTCTCTAAAATTAGCAAAAGCTTTATCACTTAAATAATCATCTCTATCAAGAGATGTTTGAAAAGTTGTTAATTGCTTTGGAATATCAATTACAGGTTCTACCACTATTTTTTCAACGCTTGGAATAACAGGAATATTTTGGTATTCAACCTCTGTTCTATCGACATAAATTGATGATGAACGACTAGTAGAAAAACATCCGGTAAATAGAATAGACGCAATCATGGAAAATAATATCATACCTTGTAACTTAAATTTCATATTAATAAATGACTCCCCACTAGTTCTAGCTGCTATTCCTTAGCTCCTTGAATATCCTCATTTTTTGATAATTGTCCATATAATTTTAACTCATTTTCATATAGAGATTGTAGAGTTAACCAAAACTGAGCGTCAATATCAAGTATTTCAGATAATTTATCAGCATAGAACTTTCTAATAGGACTTACTCCCTGACAAATTGCATCAACATAATCTAATTTAACACCACTTTGTTTTGCCAGCTCTTCTTTACTTATGTTTTTCTGAGACATAATTAATTGTAATGTATCACCAGGACAAACAATTGTCTTTTCTATATCTTCCATATACTAGTTCCTTTGATTTAATAAATTATTATTATTTATTACTAAACTATAATAGTAAACATATCAACAAAAAAGGTTCAAAATATATATAATTTATTTACTAATAAAAAATTGTAAAATTCTAAGTTTTTAAAAAAATGTAATTTTATACATTTTTATTATTAAGAACTCACTTTGCACAAAATACTCTTGTATTACAAATAAATATATCACAATTATTATAACTTTTGTAAATTTTTTTTTCAAATTATATAATTTTAAATTTTTTATAATAGAAAGGGCACTCAACTTGAATGCCCTTTCCCCTTAATAATCTAGATATTATAAAGCTAAACTTCCCATTGGATCCCAAGGTTTTAGGACAATAGGTTCTTTAGTAAACATTTCTCTTTGTTCTTTTGTTAAGAATTCTTTCTTAACAACAATTTGGAATGTAAATTCATTAAACCAATCATCACTCATTACAAAAAATCCTTTCTCTCCAACGCTTTCACCCCAACTATTTTCAACACGCCATCTATTAGGCTTTCCATTATCTGCAATATTAACACCAGTTAATACCATTGCATGAGTCATTAAAGATTCACCATAATCAAGACGTTGTTCTTTAGTCATTGGAAAATCAGTTGAGAATAGACTTTCTCTATCATAAGTATCTAAAGCCATTAAACCATTTTTTCTCTCTGAGGATTGTCCAACATCTGAACCAAACCATACAACCTCTCCACTTTGCATTTGCTTAATAGCAGCAGCTTTCAAATCTTCAATAGGAAGATTTAAGTATTTAACAGGCTGTCCACCACGAACATTACCTAAATACTGAACTGTAAAAGTCTTTTCAAAAGGTTTGTCTTTAGTTGGAGCATTAATTAAACTTACATAATCATTCATGTCCATTTTTACATACTTATTGTAGAAATCAACAGGAGTAATATTAGATAATCTGATAAATTTATTATCTTTATCACGAGTTTCAAATGTAAATGTTTTAGGTGGTTCACCTAAAGAAATAGTCAGCATTCTATAAATAGTTTCAAGCATTTCATGCTTTAAGATTCTTAAATCTTCAAGATTATTTCCATTACTTGAAGCATCCCTTAGTTCAACAGCAAAACCTCTTAGTTTTGTTGTTAACGCATTATCCATCTCTTTAGTATTTGATGATACTTCACTCTCAGGCATTGCAGTCTTTGGAACTACACCATATTTACTAACTAATGATGCAAACATATCCCATTGACCACCATCACCTAGAGGGTCTTTTACTAAGAAACTAATAACTCGTGAACCAGGTTCTTTTTTTGTAGTTTCAATAATATTCTCTAAGAAATAATTACTCTTTTCTAATTTATCCCAGAATAATGGATAGTTTTGTGATAATTCTATTGTTTTTAAGTTAAGTGATTTAATAACTTGTAATTTCATTACATTTAATGCCGCAAACATCCAACATCTACCAGATTTTTTCTGATTGGTGATATCTCCAGCATCTAGAGAAATTGAAAACTCATGAACGTTTGAAACCTGAGATTTATAATTTTTACAACTAGCTAAAAGGCCTGTATGCATTACTGCATTTTGTGCTACTTGATTCTTATTCTTTGATTCAAAAGATTTCTGATACAATTCAATGTTTTTTAAACTTATATTTTCTTTCATATTTATTTCCTCTTGAAAAAAATAATATCATAAATAATGTTATAGTACAATTAGAATAATAACAAAAAAACGATTTCAAAATCAAATTATTTTCAGTTTTTATCTTTGTTTTAGGCATTCAATTCATCGTAAATTAACTCTAAATCATTACTAACTTCAGTAGAATAACTTCTATGAGAGGCCTCTCTAATTAAATAGAAATGAGTAGGTACATCACCATTTTCATTGACTACATTTTCAATTGATTTAACTAAAGTAGGATTTGTAGAAACCAAAACTGTATTAATTTCTAAATCTCTATACATTCTAAATAAAATTCTTGTTAAATACTCATACCAATCACTATGAAGGTTTGCAACCGGTGCATCAAGAATTAAAGTACTTCCTCTTGTTAATGAATTATTCTCAATCAATCTTGCAATCATAGCAAAAAGAAATATGGAAGAACCCATATAAGGAATTGAGAGTAATTTATCCTTTTCGGTATCCTTGAATTTAAGTTCGCCATTATAGGTTACAATATAGCCATTTATACTACTTTCAATCATTTTTAATAATTTACCTTTTGCAATTTCATCTACTTTAAAGGTCTCTGATAAAGTATCTATATTTCTGATTATTGGTAATTTGTTTAATTTTCTAACACACTCTTCATTTATTACTCTTGATTCACTGCAAAAATTATAATATATAGGAGGCTCTATTTTTTTTAGAGACGAGATAGAGATTGAATTATTAACTACTCTATTATTTTTAATAGTGAGTACTTCATCATTTATTGAAATCGTTGCTTCCTCATCATTAAGAACAGAATTAATATTACCATTATTAGTTAAATTTTCATTTATTATTTTAGTAATATATTCCCTATCTGGAGCATTTAAGGCTTTATTCATCTTTTCAAAAAGAGCATCATTATTTTTATTTATTTTAAATTCATAAGAATATTCATATAATTGATTAGACCAATCAACCATCGCAATTAATGTCTTATCACAAATAATGTTACCATTAGGATATCCTTCAATTGTTATACTCATACTATTAATAAACTCTCTTCTAATTTCATTTAGATGAGTGGAATTAGACATTAAAATACTATTATCAAACCATTTGATAGTTAATTTAACAATCTTCTCAACTTTTATTGCAGTTATCTTTGACTCAATATTAGCATAAGAATTAAGCAGGGAATATAAAGCTCTAACGAGAGTAGTTTTACCGCTACAGTTATTACCACTTACAAGAGATAAGCCCTCATTATCTAGTTCAGCTACATCCACTTTTCCAATATTTATAAATTTAACTTTCATAATTTTCACCCATATATAGTTCTTTTTCCCAATTATAACAATGAAATGAGGTTAAAACAAATTATATATGAAAATAAAATTATTATTTACTATTTCTGTTCAGCTTATATTCATATCTTTATCTATTACTATATCAAATATAGCACTGTAGGAAGTTATATTACGTTTAAAAGGTATATCAATTAAGAGTAAAAACAATTTAAAAATGAAAAAATAATTACTAATTTAATAATTATAATATTGAAATACTCTTGATACGACCTACGATTTATAAATATTTACGAAAACTAGTCGATTATAGTTAGGCGTTGTTCTGTAATCTGAATAAAAATTATATCCTTAATGTTAACATTAGCACAACTTTCTTTTAGGTAAGTTCAATGGCAAAAATGATTATGATACAGAAATTACCCCCAGAAATGTTTTAATTGATGGAAAAGGAGTAAATATTTATCAAAAATAATGAAATATAAAATATAGTAACTAATAAGCCTAGAATCTTAAAATATCTAGGCTTATTTTATGGTATTACCAATTCTTAATTATATCTTCAAGAGAATCGTTCATCCAAGATTCAAAGAATTCAGTCTCTCTAGCTTTTCTAGCAATCATAGAAATTGAAAGTAAGTGTTTATCACGATCTTCTATTCGTCCAATTAAGCAGAATATAGCTTTAACGTTAGAATCTTGTCGATTAAATTTAATACCATCTTTGTTTCTAACAATAATTAGCTTCATTTCATCAACTTTATCTGTAATAATATGAGGAATTGCTACCTCATCATTTAATACAGTGCTACCCTCTTCTTCTCTTTTTATAAACTCACTAACAACATAGTCTTTATCAAGTTTGTAACAGTTCTTTTTATCAGAGAAAATATCTTCAAGCATATCTTCAAAATCACAATAACCTTCAATTTCAAAGACCTTAGCATTTTCTAATATAGGCTTAAATTCTTCATATAAACCATCTCTTTGATTAACTATCTCTTCTAATTCAGTCTCTAATAATTGATTAGTTAATCTCTCATCAGCAATTCGTCTTAATAAATGTAGAAAAGCTGATTCCCCAGTACTATTCTTATTACCATAGAAAATATATAGAAGAATACATCCAATGATTAACATGATTGTAATTTGTATAACACTTGTTCCCATATTAATAATTAAATATGAAAAAATAAGAATACTTGTAATCTGTAAAAAGGGATACATAGGTGCAATAAAAGTAGGCTTATAGGATTTAAGTTTACTTTCTCTTAGAACTAATACCGATATATTAGTTAAAACATAAGAAACTAGAATAACTGCTGAAGCCACTTTAACAAGGGACACTAAATCAAAAAGAAGAGAAACAAATATAATAATACCTGTAATAGTAATAGCTACTATGGGCATGCCCTTTTTGTTAGTTTTAACAAAAATTCCAGGAAGAAGTCCATCTCTAGCTAGAGAGAAAGGATATCGTGAAGAGGCTAATATTCCAGCATTAGCTGTTGTAATAAAGGCAAAAGAAGCAGCTATAGTCATTAATATATAGCCAGCTTTACCCATCTTAATTCCTGCAGCATCAGCTACAGGAGCTAAGGAACTACTAAATTGTTCGGGTGTAAGTATACCTGTTAAAGCTACCATTACTAAAGCATATAGTATTGTTACAACAATAATAGAGCTTATCATCCCTAGGGGGATATTACGCTTTGGATTTTCAATTTCTTCAGCAAGATTAGCTACTTTTAATAATCCACCAAAAGAAATAAATACAAATCCAGCAGTTAAAAAAGTAGTACCTGTTCCATTTGTAAAAAATGGAGAATATCTTTCTGCATCAATGCTAGGTAAACTAATTCCAACAAAAGCAAAAAGTAGTAATAAAAGAAATGCTACTAGTATAATTTGCAATCTAGCTGCTTCTTTAGCTCCCCTAAAATTTAGAAGCACAAAGAATAAAACAACAAAAGCTGCACTAATTACTTGATTAACTCCGATTAATATATAGATTACTTCACAAATACCAAATACAGCAAAGGCACTCTTTAGTGATAAAGCAAGCCATCCTAGTATTCCTGAAAAGGTTCCTAAAAGAGGACCAAGCGATCTATTAATGAAATAATAATCTCCTCCGGCTTTTGGCATAGCAGTAGCTAGTTCTATTATTGCAAAAGAACCAACCATCGCCAATATACCGGCAATCACATAGGATGCAATTGCAGATGGACCACTTCTTGCAAATGCAAGTGACGGCAATATAAAAATACCCGAACTAATCATTGACCCCACAGCCAAAGAGAAAACTCCAAAAAAATTAACCTCACGTTTTAAATTCATATAACTCCCGTTATTAAATTATTATCTTTTATTAGAATTATAAAATAATAAAATATTCTTCACGACTATTTATCAAATTATCAGTACACATAAAGTATAACAGAGTTTTTTAAAATCTAAAATCTAATAATTAATTAAATTTTAGATTAAACATTAACAACTTTATAAGCTCATAAAATTATAATTATATGCATTATTTTGATATTATTCAAATCTATTTATGCAATAAGAATATCAAATATTGAAAAAATATATTGTTTTTTAGACTCTAAATAACTTTAGAAATTAAATATTGATAATTAATTTTATAGAATAGTTAAGTTATTATACCATTTACCACTTTTGATTCTAAAGCTACCAATGATAAACTTAGTTATTTCTTCACAACCAACTAAAAGATAAATTTGAGGTAAAGTTAAGTGAAATACCATAGAACCTAAAAATGCTAAAGGAACACCAACTAACCATACACTACCCATTTCAAGATACATAGAATATTTAGTATCTCCACCAGAACGAAGAACTCCTACAACAATATTAGCATTACAAGCCTTGATAGGAGCTAAGAAAGCTACTACATACATACTGTAAATTGCCAAAATAGATACAGAACGAGATACATTAAATAATTTCAAAAATTGTGGAGAAACAAATACAATTAAGATAGTTATTAATACTCCACAGACAAAACTTAAGTACATGGAATACCTTGCATACAAACGGGCAAGTCGCTCTTCTCCTTGTCCTATCTTTATTCCAATTATAATAGCTGTTGCATTAGCTATTCCTTGAATAATTACAAAGAATAAGTTGTTAATAGCTTCAACTACTTGAACTGCAGCCAGCGCTTGAGTTCCAATTTTAGAATATGCAATTTTATAGAAAATCATTCCCAGAGCCCAAAATACTTCATTAATTATTACAGGAGCACAGGTCTTAAAGAATTTTTTTACAAAAACTTTATCAAATTTAAATGCAAATTTAAAATCCAATCTCATAGGACTTTCTTTGTGCCTTGTAGTTATAACTACATAAATCATTAATTCTATAAATCTTGAAATTGATGTTGATATAGCGGCACCTGCAACACCCATTTCTGGGAATATACCTATTCCAAATATTAATAAATAGTTTCCTATAGCATTAAGAGATACACAAAATATTGAAATTAACAGAGGAGTTCTTGCATTACCTGTAGATCTAAATCCTAAAGCCCAAAAGAAAGAGATACCGGTAAATATATAGGAAAACCCTACAACTTTAAGATAACTATTACCTTGAGCCACAACGAGTGGATCATAACTAAATAGATGCATTATGGAAGAAGGATATAAAGTGGATATTAATGCAACTATTATAGAGACACTTCCATTTAGTAACATACCTATTCCCAATACTTTTTGGATGCCACGCCTATCACCAGCACCCCAATATTGAGATATAAAAATTGAACTACCACTAGATACTCCAAAGAAAAATAACATAATGAAGAAATATAGTTGTGAGGCAACTCCAACTGCAGCAATACTTGCCTCTCCTAGTTGGCCAATCATTAAAGTATCAATGAAAGTTCCACCATTATACAGTAGACCCTGAAGCATTATAGGGGTACCTAATAGTAAGGCACTTTTGAGATAATTTTTTGTCTCTAATTTCTTTTCCTCTAACATTTTCTCACCACCAACAAATATTTGTAAAGACTAATTAACTACATTATTCAATTAGTTACAAGTAAAATCAAGAATTAATATTTATTAATAAACAAACGTTATTTTATATACGTTAAAAAGGAATAAATTAACTCTATTTTTTGCATAAAAATCCTCTCGATAATCAGGTGTTAACATATATTAATTTGATATTATTTGTTAAATAAAATAAGATAATGAAAAAATAAGAGAGAATTATATGATTGATAAAGAATGGGAAGCATTATTTAATAGAATGAGTCAAAAATTGAGTGATTTAGACAAGCCTCTTCCAGCTGTTTCCTTAATAGCTCAAGAGAGTAATAATGATCCATTTTTAGTATTAATTTCTACACTTCTTTCTCTTCGAACCAAGGATAAAGTCACACTTGAAGCTAGCAGAAGATTATTCAAATTAGCAAAAACTCCTAATGATATGCTGGGTTTAACTACAGAACAATTAGAACAAGCTATTTATCCCTGTTGTTTTTTTAGACGTAAAAGTGAAAACATTAAAAAAATAAGTACTATATTAATTGAAAATTATGAAGGAAAGGTTCCATCAACCAAAGAAGAGCTAATGAGGCTTCCAGGAATTGGTATTAAAACAGCTAATCTAACCCTAAATTTGGGTTTTGCCATTAAAGCTATTTGTGTAGACTGTCATGTTCATCAAATTGCAAACAGAATGGGTTGGATAGATACAGAGACACCAGAGAAATCAGAGCTAGAATTACAAAGAGTTATGCCAAAAAGATTTTGGATCCCTTTAAACGAGCTACTTGTTTCCTATGGGCAAAGTGTATGCACAAGCGTAAGTCCTAAATGTAGTATTTGCAGTGAAAATAATACTTGCCCTAAAAAAGGTGTCAAAAACCAAAGGTAAAACTATGTTTTTTCTTTTTATCTTTATCTTCTTTGACTGTATTTAACTCTTCAACTCTCTCTTCTTCCATATGGTAGGGCATTAGATTTTCAACCCAAGTATTTGTTTTTCCTTTTTTCTTTTCATAAAAATATCCAAAAATAGAGAAAATAATAGCTCCTATAAAGTTAACAAATAAATCTTTCATTGTATCTATTAAACCAATATCAAGATAACCATCTATCCCAAAGGGCTTACCATCAATAATAACATCTTTAATATTACTAAGATTAATTATACTATTCCCATTGCTTAGCAAAGTACTATTTATATTGTGAATAATTGTATCTTTTTGCATATCATTTCCAAAATAAAAATCTTGAAAAAACTCAAAAATTTCCCAAAGGACTCCAACGGTCATAGAAAAGCAGAAAGCTACAAGGACTAAGAAAAATGGGGATAATTTAAATTCAAACTTATCAGTATTATTAAGTAAATCAAAAAGAGATAAACCAATAGCAGCACATAAGAATCCATTTAAAGTATGGAGAACAGTATCCCATCCATGAAAATAAATATAGAAGCCACCTATTTC
>JAENWY010000253.1 GCA_016649775.1 Spirochaetaceae bacterium | reverse complement strand
ACAATAATTAACAAGATAATCACTTATCTTGAAATAAATTATATTAATATACAATTAAAGAATACAATACCAATACATAGAGGAATAAATTAATGTTAGTAGCGCCTATTACAAATGAGACTAAATCCACGCAAATTGCGAATAAATTGGAAGAAATGATTCTTTCTAAAAAATTTAAAGCTGGTGATACACTACCTAGCCAACAACAATTAGCACTGCAGTTTTCTGCATCATCTAGATCTGTTAGAGAAGCTTTTAAGAATTTAGAAGCAAAAGGACTTATTCAAGTTAGCCAAGGTAAACGAGCTCTTGTTAAAAGTAACAATCTTGATCAGTTTGTAGAATCACTTTCAATGTCCATGCTATCAAAGCAAGTACCTGATAAAAAACTATTAGCTGATTTAATGCAAGTTCGTGTAACTATAGAAGTTGGAGCTACAAGAGAATTATCTAGATCAGCTGCAAGAATGCTTATTGTTAGATCTCTTGATCGTTGTTGTTCAAAAATGGAAGCTCAACTTGAAATTTTAGAAGAGAATCCAAAAGACATTGAATCACTAAGAATTTTTAAAGAAAATGATTTTGATTTCCATACAACTTTAATTAAATCAAATGATAATATTATTCTAAACTCAATTTATGAGAATTTATCTCCTCAATTATATGCCTCTCTTGATCGTCTAAAAGAAACTTTAATTGAAAAGAAAAGAAAAGTTAATGAATATAAATATTTGGTTGATGCTCTAGAGAAGGGTCAAACAGATTTAGCTGTTGCACTAACACTAGTTAATCTAACAAACATAAATGAAAAAGTTGAAGCATTAGAAATATAAGAAAACATTTATTTGCTTATAAAAACCATTACACTTTTAGTAGTGGTTTTTTTTAGTTCTTTTCTATATTATTAGTTTTATGAAAAATCTTATCAAAATTGAAAATGCAAGTGTTAGAGTTAATGGTACAAAAATTATAGAAGATATTAACTTTGAAATTAACAAAGGCGAACACATAGCTGTTCTTGGACCAAATGGTGCTGGAAAAAGTACACTCTTTAATGTTTGTTGTATGGAAATACATCCTCTCTGGAGTGAAAAATTAAAAATCATTCGATTTGATAAAGAACGAATTAGTAAAGATGAGCTTAGACAAAAGATGGGAATAGTTTCTAAAGAACTACTTGGTATCTGCAGTTCTTCCTATATGGCTAGAGATATTATTGCTGGAGGCCTACTCTCCTCTATTGGTCTTGATTTCCATCATCATCTTTCTAAAGAGATGTGGAATAAAGTCGATGAGATAATTAGTAAGTATGATTGTACTAAACTTCAAACAAAGAGAATGAGAGATTTATCAACAGGAGAAGCTCAGAAAATACTTCTTGCTAGAGCTCTTGTATTAGAACCTGAATTAGTACTCCTTGATGAAGCTGCCAATGGTCTTGATTTCCCCTCTCGAAGTATATATAGAGATACTTTAAACACAATTAGTAACGAAGGCAAAACGATAGTATTAATCACTCACGATTTATCACAAATACTTCCTGTAATAAATAAGATTGTATTCATGAAAGATGGAAAAATTGTTGAGAGTGGTAATAAAGAAGAAATGTTAACGGAAAAGAAACTATCGGCTCTCTACGGTAAAGAAGTTTATCTCGATAAGAGAAATGGACTATATTCAGCTTGGTGTTAATATTTTATATGATTTAACTTTAATAAAATAAAGTTAAATCAATAACAAAGAATTATTTATTCTATGCTTCCCTATCTTTGATTTCCTGATATCTAAAGCAAGAGGTATTATGATCATTTACCATACCAATAGCTTGCATAAAGGCATAAATAATAGTTGAACCAACAAAACTAAATCCCCTTTTTTTCAGATCTTTACTAAGAGCATCTGAAATAGGTGTAGTAGCTACAAAAGGATCATCAAAATTTCTATGAGTATCTAGAGGTTTGAAATTAACAAAAGACCAAAGATATTTATCTAAGCTACCAAACTCTTCTTTAATTAATAAAGTAGCTTTTGCATTTTTGATTGAAGATTTAATCTTTAACTTATTTCTAATAATACCAGGATTACTTTTAAGCCTCTCAACATCGTCCTCAGTGTAATTAGCAATTTTCTCGATATCGAAATCATCATATAATGCTTTATAGCTTTCCTTTCTCTTAAGAATAGTAATCCAACTTAAACCAGCCTGAGCTCCTTCAAGAATCAAAAACTCAAATAAAATTTTATCATCGTGGACAGGAACACCCCATTCCTTATCATGATAGCTTATATATCCTTCATCTTCTGTATTCCAATTACATCTAATTTTATTGTCCAAAATATTTATTTATCCTTTTAATCATAGTATTCCTGTAAATATTAATAATATATTTTGTTCATGGCTACTAGTAAAGCCATTTTTAAGAAAATTATAATTCATTATCATGGATAATTTTAATTAAGATTAATTGCATTATTATTTACCTTTTTAATAAAAAACAAAAAAAAACACTTTAATTTCCTTTATTCTACCTAGATTTATGTTATTATTACTTAACATTATTATGGAGGCATTTTATGAAAAGATGTTCAATCATTATTCACAGCGTTAATGGGAATTGTTTCATTATGGCACAATACTTAAGAGATTTAATAAACGACCGTAATTGTGATGCGAGATTATACCGTGTTACAGACGATGATTTACATATTTGGGCAAACAAAAACGAAACTACTAATGACTTTCTAGAAGATATTCTAGCACTTCCTTATGTTGATAACGAAATTCTTCACAAGAGTGATATGGTTATCCTTGGTAGTCCTACAATGTTTGGTAATGTAACTGGAGAAATGAAGACTTTCTTAGATTCAACATTCCCTCTATCAGAAGATGCTTCTTTAGAAAGTAAATTCTTTGCCTGTTTCACTAGTTGTAC
Organism: Spirochaetaceae bacterium; assembly: GCA_016649775.1. Classification (GTDB taxonomy): domain Bacteria; phylum Spirochaetota; class Spirochaetia; order Sphaerochaetales; family Sphaerochaetaceae; genus Pleomorphochaeta. Next base: position 211 of record JAENWY010000253.1, on the reverse strand, counting down.
ACACTCAACTTGTGAAGGTTCTCATGCATTAGATTCTATGATTTTCTGGGCACAGAATATGGGCATGCTTCATATTCCTTTTGGTGTTCACCCCGATACAACTTCACATAATCAACCTGTTTCAGGTCTTGTTCACCTAGCTGGAGAACAGAACATGATTAGACCAAGTAGTAATCTTGGTGTTGATATGGAAATTTATGCTGATATTCTT
>JAENWY010000283.1 GCA_016649775.1 Spirochaetaceae bacterium | reverse complement strand
TGAATATAAATTTGTAAAAGAATCCAATTCCGCAAGATTGTTAAAATCTTTTATCAATTGTGAAAGTTGAGTAAAATTACTTTCAACTTTCAAATAGGTATTAGATATATTTTGAAATAATTCTAAGACTAATTCTTTTTCTTCAACAATTACTGTAATAAGATTAGCCATTTGTAATTCACCTTTTAAATATTCAAGTTTCTTTTATTCACATTTATTTGTTAATGCATTAGCAGAAACACAATATTTGCAAGGTTCTCTATTGTCCCATATATCAAAGCAGTTTTCATTAATTATTAGCTCTAACTGTCTATCTTTAAAATGATAAACTATTTTTTTAATTGGATTTACTAATCTATAAAATTCTTATTCTTTGAAATCTGAAAAATCCAATTCATTATAATTAACCAATTGACGAATCGGACCAGAGTTTTCTTTTATTTTTGTTAATTTACTCATACAAGAAAAGTGATTGAGCCTTTAAAACTATAAAATTGATTAAAAATGTAAGTTTTACAAAAAAATTGTCAATCTTCCTTCAAAATACAACCAAAATATAATTTACAGATGGTAACAACAATTAATTACTATATATTTATTATTTGCTTTTGAGAAAGAAAAATGTTGGATTTTTTAATTTCTAATTTCAGCTTTAAAGCAATATACAGTAATATTTATAAATTAGATATTTTTAGTTTTATAGTAATTTATTGATTTAAAATTTAGTTATTTATGAATTAGTATATTAAGTATTTTAATGTAAATGAATTAGAAAAAAATTGGGTAAAATTATATATATATTTTGTTAAATATAAAGGTAGAATATAATTAAATTTTTGTAATTTTTTCTTTTTTATGTGTTGAAATTTAATTAAAATTAATGCAATATTAATTGTCAAATAGTAGGAGTTACTTATGGCATTTTTTTTCGAAAAACCCTCACATACTTTTAGTGAGTATCTTTTAGTTCCCGGATATTCTAATGAGAATTGCATTCCATTAAACGTTTCTTTAAAAACACCTTTAGTAAGATTTAAAAAGGGTGAAGAATCAAAAATAAACTTAAATATTCCAATGGTTAGTGCTATCATGCAAAGTGTAAGTGGAGAGCGTATGGGTGAAGCTCTTGCTCGAGAGGGTGGTTGTGCCTTTATCTTTGGTTCACAAACAATTGAAGATGAAGCTAATATGGTGAGAAAAGTAAAAAGTTTCAAAGCTGGGTTTGTAACTTCAGATTCAAATATTTCTCCTGATTCTACGCTGGCTGATATTATTAAATTGAAACAAGAAAAAGGTCACTCTACTATTGCGGTTACAGATGATGGTAGTGAAATAGGTAAACTCTTAGGTGTTGTTACCTCCCGTGATTGGAGAATTTCACGAATGGATATTGATACTAAAGTTTCAACGTTTATGACTCCCTTCGATAAACTAGTTGTTGGAATGGATGGACTTTCTTTAAGTGAAGCAAATGATATTCTTTGGGATAATAAACTAAATGCACTTCCAATTATTGATAAACAACAAAAACTAAAATGTTTTGTATTTCGAAAGGATTATGATAGTCATAAGGATAATCCTAATGAATTATTAGATTCTCACAAGAGATACATAGTCGGCGCTGGTATTAACACAAGAGATTTTGCAGAAAGAGTTCCAGCTTTAATAGAAGCAGGTGCTGATGTGCTTTGTATTGATTCTTCTGAAGGCTTTTCACAATGGCAAGCTAATACTATTTCATATATTAGAAAAACTTATGGTGATGATGTTAAAGTTGGAGCAGGTAATGTTGTTGATAGAGAAGGCTTTAGATTTTTAGCACAATCTGGTGCTGATTTTATCAAAGTTGGTATTGGCGGTGGTTCTATTTGTATCACTCGTGAAACCAAAGGTATTGGTAGAGGTCAAGCTTCTGCAATGATAGAAGTTGCTGCTGCTCGTGATGAATATTTCGTAGAAACTGGTATATATATTCCTGTATGTAGTGATGGTGGTATTGTACACGATTATCATATTGCTTTAGCTCTTGCTATGGGAGCCGATTTTGTTATGCTAGGTAGGTATTTTGCAAGGTTTGATGAATCCCCAACTCAAAGAATTAGTGTTAATGGTAATTACATGAAAGAATATTGGGGAGAGGGTAGTGCTAGGGCTAGAAACTGGCAAAGATATGATATGGGTGGAGATAAAAAACTTTCATTTGTTGAAGGTGTAGATTCATATGTACCTTATGCAGGATCACTTAATACTAATGTTCAATTGTCTTTAAGTAAGGTTAAAAGTACAATGTGCAATTGTGGTTCTTTAACTCTTTCAGAATTAAGAGAACAAGCTAGATTAACGCTTGTATCGGAAACATCAATTATTGAAGGTGGTGCACATGATGTAACACTTAAGGATAATGGATCTAATGATAGAAACTAATAAAATGAATATATAATAAATTCCAAAACCTATATGTAAAAGTATGGGTTTTTTCCTTTGTGTTTATTATCTTGAACAAAATGGTTTATGCAAGAATAAAAAAAGATTCTCAATATTGAGAATCTTTAATATGAGCGAAGAGGGATTTGAACCCCCGACCAGTTGCGTGTAAAGCAACCGCTCTCCCACTGAGCTATCCGCCCGATTACCTTATGTAAATTATCATTAACTTTTGGTAATGTCAATTAGATTTAGGAATAAATTTTCTTTTTTGTGTTGATTGGATGT
>JAENWY010000167.1 GCA_016649775.1 Spirochaetaceae bacterium | reverse complement strand
ATATTGTTACCAAGTTCTCTAGTTGGTTTAAAGCTAATATAAGGAAAACGTCTTGAGGAAGGTTTAATATCGTCAAGTGTTAATTTATCAATTAATTTTTTTCTTGATGTAGCCTGTTTAGCCTTTGAAGCATTAGAACTAAATCTTTGGATAAAGTCTTTTAATTCTCCAATTTTGTCTTCTTTTTTTCTCTTATCATCTTTCATTTGTTTTGAAACAAGTTGTGAAGATAAATACCAGAAATCATAGTTACCAACAAAAAGTTGGATTTTACCATAATCGATATCAGCTATATGAGTACAAACACTATTTAAAAAGTGTCTGTCATGACTAACAACAATAACAGTATTATGAAAGTTTTCTAAAAATTCTTCTAACCATTGAATTGATTCTAAATCTAAGTGGTTAGTTGGTTCATCCAATAATAAAATATCAGGAGTACCAAATAAAGCTTGTGCTAATAATACACGAACTTTAATATTATCTTCAACTTCTTCCATTTTTTTAGAATGAAGTTCAGTTGAAATACCAAGACCATCAAGCATTTGTGCAGCTTCTGCTTCAGCTTCCCAACCGCCCATATCTGCAAATTCACCTTCTAAATTAGCGGCTTTTATACCATCTTCTTCAGTAAAGTCTTCTTTTGCATAAACTTCGTCTCTACCTTTCATAACTTTATAAAGTTTTTCATAACCCATTATTACAGTTTCGATTACAGTATATTTCTGAAATGCAAAGTGATCCTGTCTTAACATAGTCATTCTTTCACCTGGAGTGATTATTACATCTCCAGTATCTTGTTCGATTTCACCTGAAAGAATCTTCATAAATGTTGATTTACCAGCGCCATTTGCGCCAATAATACCATAACAGTTACCAGGTGTAAATTTAATGTTTACTTCCTTGAATAGTACTTGAGTACCATAGGATAGAGAAATGTTCGATGCTGATATCATAATTATTGTCCTTTGTTATTTATCATTATAGCAAAAAAAAAGCAACCATTAATAGGCTGCCTAGCTTTATAGTCCCTAGGGGAATCGAACCCCTATCTAAAGACTGAGAATCTTTCGTCCTAACCGTTAGACGAAGGGACCAGTAAAGTAAATCTAAGCTGGGATAGAGGGATTCGAACCCCCAAAGGCAGAACCAGAATCTACAGTGTTACCATTACACTATATCCCAATCACAAATTACTTCGGTAATATAAGAAATTGAACAGATATTGTCAATAAGATTTACAAAATTAACGTAATTAATTTTGTAAATCCTATATTAATCTACTATTCACCCTCATAAGAAACTAAAACATCAACCTCATGTGGATCTAATACCTTTTGATAGCCTAAAAAAGGTAGCCCAATGATTCCTGCTATAGCTTCTACAGTAGCTCCATTTTCTTCGATAATTGAACAAGCTGCACTTAAAGTACCACCAGTTGCTACTAAATCATCCAATAAAAGGAAGTTATCACCTACCTTAATATCCACATCCTGAATACAAATAGTATCACTACCATATTCTAACTCAAAAGTTTTTTCATGTGTTTTTCCAGGTAATTTACCCTTCTTTCTTACAAGTACCATGGGCACATTCATTTTTAAAGCTAAAGGAGCTCCAAATATAAAGCCTCTAGCCTCGATACAAGCAATTTTATCAATACCTCTATCTTTATATTTTTCACATAAAGCGTCAATACAATATCCAAAGGCTTCAGGCTTTTCTAGAATTCCTGTAATATCAAAAAATAATATACCTTTTTTAGGAAAATCAGGTACCTTTCTAATTGCTGCGTCTAAATCGTAGGATATAGTCATCAGTCTCTCCTCAGTTTTATTGGTTCTTTTTAAATGCTTTAACTCTAGCACTTGCTGTTACGTTGAAATCATCTCTGTATCCATCGTTTAAATACCTATAAGCAAGCCCTGCAATCATTGCTCCATTATCTGTACATAATTTAAGAGATGGAAAAGTAACTGTATAACCACCCTTCTCCAACTCTTTTAGGTCATGTCTTAATAAACTATTTGCAGCCACACCACCACCAGCAGATACTCTTTTTAGACCTGTATCTTTTAGGGCAAGTTTAACTCTTTTCATTAACACATTAATTGCAGATCGCTGAAAGCTAGCTGCAATATTTTCTTTCGACTTTTCTGATTCACCATCATAGAATTTATCTAGTTGATTTATAACAGCAGTCTTTAATCCTGAATAAGAAATATCATATTGATGACCTTCACCATTAATTGTAGTGCCAGGAAATAAGAAAGCTTTTGAATTACCACTCTTTGAAAGTCTATCTATTACAACACCACCAGGATAGCCAAGTCCATAATGTTTTGCAACTTTATCAAAAGCTTCTCCAATTGCATCGTCAATTGTGGTACCCATAACCTCTACTTCATCATAGCCCTTAACTTTACAAATAACAGTGTGACCACCTGATACTAATATACCAAGATAAGGATACTCTTGTGGGTTCTCAATTTGCGAAGCATATAAGTGTGCCCTAATATGGTCTATAGCAATAAAAGGAACGTCTAAGCTTGCAGCTAACCCCTTTGCAAAGTTAAGCCCTACTAGCAAAGAACCAAGAAGGCCAGGACGGTTTGTTACCGCTACTGCACCTATCTGTTCTTTAGTAATTCCTGCTTGACTAATAGCTGCTAAAACAACTTGATCAATCCACTCAGTGTGTAATCGACTAGCAAGTTCAGGAACAACTCCTTCATAAGGTTTATGTAATTCTATTTGGGTAGCTACAACGTTACTTAAAACGTTTCTTCCATCTTCAACAATTGAAGCACTGCATTCATCACATGATGTTTCTATACCTAGTACATACATTTTATTTATTTATCATCCTCATCGTCAGCAACATTATCTTTAATCATACCATCTAAAAAATTAAGAAAAGAAGATACATTGTGAATTCCTGTAAAAGCTTCTATATTTGCTCTTTGTTGTAAGTCAGATATATTTGCGCCAAGTTGCATTGAATCTGGAAATAATCCCATATAAAAATCCGCAACATCTTTATCCCAAACCTCAATAACATTAGGTAAATTTCTAGTATTACTAAGATTTGAGTACATAATTAATTCTGTACTTACAGGTAGCTGATTTACTTTAATCTGCTTGGTTTGTATTTTTCTCATAAAGGTAATTTACATGTTTTTGAGCTTAAAGGCAATAAAAAAATTAAATGTGATTAAATTTATCTATAAAATATTGCATTTGAATTATTTTATAAGTAACTTTTTAAAGTTTTTATTCTTTTTTTTAATAAAATAAGGTATTGAAAAAAACAAAATTTTAAAGTATCTTCACATTGTACTATAGCCAGAATAGCTCAGGGGTAGAGCAACTCTCTCGTAAAGAGTAGGTCGTCGGTTCGATTCCGACTTTTGGCTCTTAACCCCATTTAAAAGTAACTCCAGTATTTAAATATTTAAATTACTTCCTTTTTACATTTAGTTATGCAATTTAATTACAACTCATTTCCCAATTAAATTATATCTCAAGAGTCGTAAGTTTTTCAGGGCTTTTAACTATTTCAATTAACATATTTCATTATTATTACTAATAACCTAAATAGTGCTTTCAATGTTATTATATTCAGATTAATATAATATTTTATGGAGTAATTATGAACAAAGATATAAGGATAGAGATTTTAAAAGATACTCAAATAAGAAAATTCAAACTATATGGATTCTTTAAAAATCTTAAATTTTTTGAACCTTTCTTGTTATTATTTTTATTATCTAATCATCTTTCTCTTCTTCAAATAGGTCTACTAATATCAATTAGAGAAATAATGATTAATTTCTTTGAAATTCCATCAGGAATTATAGCTGACTATTTTGGAAAAAAGAAAGAACTATATATTTGCTTTATTTTTTATATCATATCATTTATTTTATTCTTTTTTTCAAATGGATTTAATATTGCTGCCATTGCAATGATTGCTTATGGAATGGGAGAAGCCTTTAGAACGGGCTCACACAAAGCAATGATATATAATTATCTTGATATAAAAAATTGGAGTAAATATAAAACTTATATTTATGGACAAACAAGAGGGGCTTCCTTAATAGGAAGTGCTTTAAGCTCCATTTTTGCAATAGTATTAGTCCTAAATATTCCATCAATTAACTACATTTTCCTAGTATCAATTATCCCATATATTATTGATTTATTTTTAATTATATCTTATCCAGATTCTATTGATTCAAAAATCAAAGGTGAAAAGGATGCAAATTTAATATCAACACTAAAGAAAATGCTTAAAAATATATTTAAGAGAAAAAATTTAAGGAAACTTGTTCTTGCAGATAGTATGTTTGAAGCATCAATTGTAAGTGTAAAAGATTACATTCAACCTATACTACAATCCATAATAATATCATCTAGTATAATCAGTGTTTTACATTATTCATCTGATGAAAGCGTAAAAATTATTTTAGGAATTACATATTCAATAATTTACGTTATAAGTTCATTAGGTTCAAAAAATGCTTATAAAGCTGAGAAATATTTCTCCCACCAAAGTTCTTTAAATCTATTATATATTGCAATGCCTATTCTTTTGATTCTCCTTTCAATATCTATACAAAAACCTTTCTTAATAATAATTATATTTGTATTAATATATTTTATTAGAGATGCTAGAAAGCCAATATTTGTAGACTTAATTGATGATAATATGGAGAAAACAGAAAGAGCAACTGTAATTAGTATTGCATCTCAAATCAAAAGTGCTTTTACAGTAGTATTGGCACCTCTTATGGGTTTTATAGCAGATAAATATGGATTGAGTTATGCAATGACATCTATTGCTTTTATACTACTACTTACATTTTTTTTAACTCTTGTAGTCAAAAAAGAAAAATAAGATAAAGTACTAACAGCTAAAAAAGAAGCTACAAATTTTTGTAACTTCTTTTTTATTAATTAT
>JAENWY010000065.1 GCA_016649775.1 Spirochaetaceae bacterium | reverse complement strand
TACAATATCACTTCTAAAGAATAAGACACCTAAGTCAGGAAAAAATGGAAGTACATATTGTTTTGCATTATATCTTCCTGAAGCCATTGAACCAGCGTTGAACTGGGAAGTTTTCAATCCATCGTTTTTCATTCTTTCATCTAATGGTTCAATATAACCGGAAGCGGCAAATTCACCGGCCCATACCACATCCATTGAAAGCACATCATAGTCTGAACTACCTGACTTCAGAGAGGTAAGTAATTGTTCTCTCATTGCATTCGAGTCATTGGTCATATCGACCCATTTGACCGTGTATGTATCCTGACTTGCATTAAAAGCATCAATTACAGACTGCGTTGCAGGTGTACTATCAGCTTGTACAGCTAATTTTAAAACTGTTCTTTCTGGAGTCGTTCCACTGGTTTTCGTTTCTCCAGCTCCTTGAGCGAATACCATGCTCATGGTACTTAATGCAATGAGCATACCCGTTAAAATCTTCTTCATGTAAGACCTCCTATTGTTTCGTATTTAATTTGATTTATACTAAATAAAATTTAAGTATAAGTCGTTAATTGAGAAAATATATCAATATATTTAGGAAAGTAATAATTTATTTGTTATTTTTATGATTTATGTTATAATGTGTTTATGCATTATTCAAAACTTTTCTTGTATATTCATGATGGTATGAGACTTCCTGTCTCTATTTATAAGGATGGGGAGCGGATAATACCAAAAAAAGGAAGACCATCTGCTAATTTGATAGTAAATGGTCAGAATAGTTATATGTCCATCAAAGAAAGTATCAAACAAGGGGAAAATATTCAGTACTTGCAGAATATCTACTATGAGAATTTTATCTGTCTTGTAGGGGAAAAGGGTTATCTTGTCTTAGTCGGTCCTTTAAAGAAAGGACCGATAAGACGAGGAGAGGTAAAAAGTCTCGTGAGAAGGCAACTCGTCTCTTACCATAATCAGAGTCTTTTATTGAATTATTATGCTTCGCTTCAGACAATCAGTGAATCACAGTATTATATGAGTGGAAAGTTGATTCAAAAATTGATGGAAGGACATCTGAAGAGACAGAGAACCACCAACATTGATTCAGATGCTTCCCGTTCCTCAGGTGATATTGAAAATGGGGCATTTATCTTTTCCCATTCTCCCTACTATCTGGAACAAAAGATAACAAAACTCATATCAGGAGGAGACACAGAAGAGGCTCGTAATGTCCTTTCTCTGATCAACAAACATAAAAAGGCCCACTTAGCTAAGAATGATCTTCGCTCTCATAAAAATTCGCTTATCTGTGACTGTACTTTTATGACCCGTGCAGCAATAGCCGGTGGCGTTAATCCTGAAGTAGCATTTTTCCACAGTGATCTTTTCATAAGAGAAATAGAGAGTGAATTTGACATTGCGAGACTGAAAAAACTTGAGTTGAGGATAATCAATGAATTAACATCACTGGTAAAGGAAACCAAACAAAACAAGTATTCACAGACTGTCAGGTCTGTGATGGATTATATTATCTCTCATTTGAAAGAGAAAATCACATTGACTGTTATTGCAGATACCCTCTTTATCAATGCCAGTTATTTATCGGGATTATTTTCAAAGGAAGTCGGATTCACCATGAATCACTATATCAAAGCAAGTAGGGTAGCTGAATCGAAATGGGATCTCTGCTATACAAACAATACGGTTGTAAACATTGCATCCATTTATCAATTTTCATCCCAGAGTTACTACATCAGCTGTTTTAAAGACATCACAGGTGAAACACCTCTTAAATATAGAAGACGTCATACAGTTGTTTAGCTGGATACAATAAGAAAGGCTCATCCTGTTTGAAGCATGTTTTTGCTCAGGGATTAATGCATTCTATAACAAAACAAGAGTGCTTGTTCACCTTCATGCAAAGCAGTTGGAATTCCAACTCTTTTATAAATCCGTGAACAATACAAGGAACCAAGAAGATCAAAGGTTTCCATGGGTTTTGAGAAAAACTTCATTGTCTGTGATTTTGAGGGGCATCCACTAAATCCTTTGAATTCCCCTCACAATTGAAATATCAAAGATTTCTTCTAGAACAAACGATTTGAGTGTTGGAAACCCGTAAGAGTAATTAAATCACAACGTTGGGATTTATTTTCAATAATTACAGTGTCCACTTGACATGTACCTGTTCATAATAGGGTCCACTTTATAAGGTACATTAAGAATGATTTTACTTTTTAAATAAAAACCTAAGTCAGAATTGTATAAACTGAAACTATATTATTGAATTAAAAATAGATGATACAAAAGGAACTAATGAGATAAATATTGGAGCTAATATAATTGATGGGAAAAAGTTTGCAACTTTTAAGGTTTTAAGCTTTAAAAGATTGAAACCAATCATTACTATCATAACACCACCAATTGCTCCAATTTCATTAATACCTTCACTAGTAAGTAAATGAGAGAGAGAAGAACTAAGTAAAGTTATTGTTCCCTGGAATACTAGAATAAATAAGGCTGAAGCCATTACTCCAATACCATAAGTTGCAGCTAGAACTATAGACATAGAACCATCTAGCCCACTTTTTAAGAATAATAAATCATAGTCTTGATTAACACCAGCTTGAATAGATCCCAAAATAGTCATAGCACCAAAACAAAATAATACAGAAGAATTCAAGAACCCTTTAGCAAAAGATGATTCATCTTCTCCATTACCTTTTTGCCTTATATCTAGTTTTTTACCAATACCGTATATTCTATCTTCAATCTTGAGAAATGTACCAAGCATTCCACCAATTATTAACGCAAATAACAAAACTATGGCAGAACCTGTTTTTAGGGCCATTTCAATTCCAATAACTAATGTTACAAATCCTGCAGAGGTTTCTACTATATCTTGAAATTCTTTGTTAATATGGGATTTAATAAGTAAACCTAATAGAGATCCTAATATTACTGTGATACAATTAATAAATGTGGCAATCATAATAAAAAAAAGATATAGTAAAAAACTATTTAATACAATATAGGAGAAACAATTATGTATGTGATAATACTTGCAGCAGGAACTGCTGCAAGAATGAAAGAACCAAAATTACTAATGGAATATAAAGATGAAAGTATTCTCTTTCATATGGTTAATAGTATTTTAGATGTTTCTTTAATTCCAATCATTGTAACAGGTTGTTATAAAGAAATTATGGATGAAGAAATAAAAAATATAGAAAGAAAATTAAATATTAGAATAGAATCAATCCATAATGAAATTTATGAATCAGGCCAATTATCTTCATTAATAACAGGTGTAAAATATTTAGAAAAAATATTATCAAATTGCAATATCACTCAAAAAAATGAACCTTATTTTATAACAGTAGCTGACTTGCCATTAATTGAAGGGCATCATTATTTAGATTTATTGCAAAAACTAGAAAATCATGATGCACTTAGACCTTTTGTTAGTAATACCTTTGGGCATCCAGTACTACTACAAAGTAGATTAAATAAGCAAATTATTTCATTAAATTCAAATGGCAAAAAAGAAGGTCTTAGATCCTTTCTAAAAAGAGTAGATACTTTTAAATTTGAGTCAGAAGACAAGGCCTATATCAGTGATATTGATACTCAAGATAGTTACAATGAATTAATTAAGAATTCATTGAAATGTAAAATTCTTGTGTAAATTTATTAATCAATGTAAAATGAGAAGAAATAGAGGTATAAATTATGGAAAATCAATTTAAAAGAAAATATAAAGAAGACTTACCAGTTCTAGCAATATGTTATGATTTTGATAAAACTTTGTCTCCAAACGACATGCAAGCTCAAGGATTCATTCAAGATGTTGGCTACGATATTGGCAAATTCTGGAAAGATTCTAATAAAGTTTCTAGAGAAAATGAAATGGACTCAAATCTTGCCTATATGTTTAAAATGGTTGAAGAAGCACAAGGGAACTTTATTGTATCAAAGAAAACTCTAGCAGATTATGGTTCTAAAGTTGAACTATTCAAAGGCGTTGAGACTTGGTTTAAGCGTATAAAAGAATACGGAGCTCAAAATGGAGTTATTGTTGAACACTATATTATTTCCTCAGGTATTAAAGAAATGATTGAAGGAACTACAATGGCAAAAAACAATGAATTTGAGAAAATCTTTGCTTCATCTTTTTATTTTAATGAGAGAGGAGTTGCTAAATGGCCAGCTCAAGCTGTCAATTATACTAACAAAACACAATTTCTATTTAGAATTTCAAAAGGTGTATTAGATGTTAATGACCAAAGTGTTAATCAATTCTTCTCACAAGACGAAATCAGAGTTCCCTTTAGAAATATTGCATATATAGGCGATAGTGATACTGATATACCTTGTATGAAGTTAGTAAATACAAATGGTGGTCATGCTATTGGTGTTTATAATCCTAATACAGAGGACACTTCTAAAGTATTCAGAATGATTAAAGAAAATCGTATTAGATACTTTACACCAGCTGATTACAGTGAAGGAACACAAATTGATAAACTCATAAAAGCTATTATCCTAAAAACTAAAGTGGATGAAGTATTAGAAGATAAGCATATTAATGATACTAAACTAGCAAATCAGAATACAAAATATTAAAAATAGCGCAACTTGACTAGAAATCAATGTTAATGCCAAAAAAACAATAAAATGAGTTAACATTCACATGTAAATCTGCTTATCCAAGCAGATTTATGTTTTTATCTCTTGAATTGTCAAGTCAAGCTACTAATAAAGTCAATTAGAACAATAAATGTGTGAAAAGGCTGAAAAAATAAGAACAAAAATTAGAACTTTAAGGCTTTGAACGTTTGGATTCAGTAGCAATAACTAAACTAGTTTTTAAGATTATCATCAATTCTTTATTTTTAGTGGATTCATAGTCCCTCTAATCTTTGATTAATATCTACTACTTGTACTTTTTTAAATGTTATTAAGATTTCATTAAAAAGATTATAACAAAAATTACCTTAGACTATTCTAATACTGATATAACTCAAGCAGAAAAAAGGAAAATTGAGAAATATGTTACCGATAGTTCCTTTATATTCAATAAATAAATAAATAAAATATAATATCTACTATGATTATTGATGGATTTATAAAAAAAAATGATTATTATAAGATATGAAAAAAATGCTATTTATATTGCTAATTATTTTAAATATATATTCACCATTATTTGCTAATACATCTTATAGAAAGGGTATAGATATCAATTTTAATGATATTGGGATTTCCTTAAATCAAAGAACCAATAACTTCAATATAAAGGGAACAATAAGTTATCCTCTTTTTGCAATTCTTGAAAGTAAAGATAAATTTAATGAGGCAACTGTACAAGATTTCTTTGAAACCATTTGTTTTCATGGAACATTAAATTATAGACTTATTTCTTATAATTCTTTTTTCTTAAATATAGGACTGAATTCAGATGTATTTATGCAATTTGATTTTTCAGATGAGCATTCACATTATACTTGCGTTACTATTGGTCCTTATGGAGAAATAGGTTACACATTTTATAAAGATAATAAAAAAGATTTAGAACTTTCTTTAAGTATGAATATCCCTATATTGGGATTTGAAAATAAAAAAACAGATTTTATGGAACAACCTATAGAAGAACCTTGGAATGAATTAATTGATTATAATTCATCCTTTTTTAATATGGTTTTAATGGCCTTTAAATTAAATATTCTAATTCCTTTTTAAAAAATAGAAAAAAATATTAATTAATACTTGAGAAACTTTAGAATACTCTAAGCCCTTTTCATTGTTAATAGATTATCATCTTTAACTATTTAAGGGTCCATAAAGCCTCATTTTTTATAAGCGTACTTATAAATAAGAAAAGTAGTCTTTCCCCCTTTTTCTGTTTAAGTAAAAATTCATAATATAAAAAAGAACCCTATTTATTAGATTTATAAAAGAATAAGGTGGCTCGATAGTCAAGTACTATTTGAAAATTACAGCGCTTCTTTTTTATTATTAAAGACTACATACTGCTCCATTTTTAGGGGAAATGATATATTCACTATATTCTTTTTTATTTCTCATTAGCCAAAAATCAGCAAAAGGACAAGTTGCAATAACTTTAATATTCAATTCTTTAAAGTGATCAACTCCAAATTTAACTAAATTTGCTGCTACGCTTTTACCTCTTAATTCAGGATCAACAAATACTTTGTCAAAACTTACTCTCTCATCCATTTCATATGTAAATGAAAAATCAATATAGGCATCAAGATGTCCTTCATTTATCAATGATATTCTATTTTCACTTATTTCATAATTGTCCATATTTTCACTTTCCTTTCTAATTAATTAATAAATTTGTATCCATTTTCAGATAACTTTAATTTTGCTTTATCTAAACTATTCTTTTTAACTAAAACATAATCTGTATTAAAAGTAGAAATTACAAAAATACCTATACCATTGTCAGATAAAATTCCAGAAATCTTAGACAATATACCTATCAAAGAAAAATCAAGAACTCCTTTAATTCTAAAAGCTCTCCAATCCTTTTCTACTTCTAGAGAATTTTCAGGAACACTCTCTATAGGACATACCAAGGATAACTCTTCATCAGTTTTAGATAGAAAAGTAAAAATTTCATTAAAATTAACTTCTTTCAAATTTTTTACTTTGCAAACTGCAAACTCTTGGCTTAATATTTCAATAATCATAAAAACCTCTTATTATATAATATTTTATACAAATAGAATAATTATAACAATATGCTTATAAAATTAGTATAATACTTTCATAAATTTGCAACAACTTAAGTAGTCAAAAAGAAAACTAGGATGAGCAATAACAAGCAGTTATTATACTTTATTTGGCAATATGAGATTTATATTGTAATTTATGATTATTAAATATAGTCTCCTATTTATTTATCAAAAAAAAATTTTATAATTCGTTAAAATTTGTATAATAGCAAATAGGAAAAATTCAAAAACAAAAATAGATAACAAAGGCCCGAAATAAAGTCATTTCAATAGAAGAAATACTTTCGGGCCTTATGAATTAACTAATATAGAATTAGAAATCTAAAGATTCATCATCGTATTCTTTGATCTGATGAATAACATCAATAATAGATCCATCACGATAAGTAACAATACCAACAACTTTCTCTGTATATTCAATTGGAAGAGAATGGCCCACTAAACTTGCAGCCTTATCACGAAGCATTTCAATGGTTGTTATATTAATGCCCGCAACTTCAAGTTTCTCCTTAAGATCAGGTCTAAGGGGGTTAACAGCAACACCTTGGTCAGTAACTATAATATCGATAGTCTTACCTGGAGTTACAATAGTATTAACCTTATCAACAACAGTAGCAATTCTACCTCTAGTTAAAGGACAGGTGATAATTGATAAAGAAGCACCTGCGGCAGTATCTTGATGACCACCAATAGCACCCCTAATTACACCATCACTACCAGTTAATACGTTAACATTAAAGTTAACATCAACTTCAAGAGCTGAAAGAATTAAAAAGTCTAACTGATTAACAGCTGAACCTGGATTATCAGGAGATGCATAGTAATATGCGGAAATCTGTTGATGGAAACGGTTATTTTTAAGGGAATCTGCAGCATCTAAATCAAATGATTGAACATCAAGAAGTTTCTTGATTAAACCCTCTTCATGCAATTTAACAATCTGTCCAGTGATTCCACCAAGAGCAAAACTACAAGTTATATTTTTACGTAGCATTTTTTCCTTCAAGAAACGAGCTGTAGCAAGGGATGCTCCACCTGTTCCCATCTGCATGGAAAAACCATCATTAAAAACACCACTAGCTTCAATAACATCAGCAGCAGTTTCTGCAATCATAAGTTCTTTAGGATTCTTTGTAAAACGAGTAGCACCACTCATAATACCCTTAGGATCTCCTACTGCATCAATTTTAACAACATAGTCAACATCTGACTGTGGAATTCCCGCTGGAACATTAGGAAAAGGAACAATGTTATCTGTTACAATAACTACTTTATGAGCATACTGAGCATCAGTCTTAGCATATCCCATTGATCCAAAGATAATTCCAGTATCATTATCTCTACTATAACCATTGGCATTTCCAAAGGGATCACAAGAAGCGGCACCAAGGAAAGCTACATCAAGCTTTAACTGACCACTGTGAATTGCATAGGCTCTACCACCGTGAGAGCGAAATACTACAGGAATATCCATTAAGCCCCTGGAAATTTGCTCAGCAAGTTCCCCTCTTACTCCACTAGTTTCAATTCTCTTTACAACACCATTTTTAATGTGTTCAATTAGAGGTTCATGAATAGCTAAAAGAGAACTAGCAGAAAGGGTCAAATTTTTTATACCCATCTCAGCAATTACATTCATTACTTTATTAAGAACAAAATCTCCATCCCTAAAATGGTGGTGAAATGATATTGTCATTCCGTCTTTAAGTCCACTCTTAATAATAGCTTCCTTAAGAGACGATAATACTTTACATTCTTTCTCTACTAGATTAGCACTATTTTTAAAAACATTATTACCATCAAAAAGTCCGTTGAGACTTTCAATTTTATCTAAATTATTAATATCACTCAATTTGAAATTTTTATCCATCTCTCTTACTCCTATAATACGTGTGAAATTTTTGCAAGTTTAAGTACTCTTTCAGCTCGCATTACAATAGGTTTATCAATCATCTTACCTTTAAGTGCTATTACACCAGAACCTTTTTTATGTGCTTCTTCAATTGCTTCCATAATAGCTTGAGCTTTGGCAATCTCTTTAGAGGTTGGAGTATAAATCTTAATTATTGGTTCTATCTGTCTTGGATTGATTACACTCTTACCATCAAAACCGAGTTGTTTGATTAGTGTTACTTCTTTAATCAGTCCCTCTTCATTGTTAACATCAGAGTACACAGTATCTATTGCAGCAATCTTTGCTGAACGTGCTGCATGGATAATCATACTACGGGCAAATGAAAGTTCTGTGCCCTCAGGGCTACGAGTAGTTTTCATATCTGTAACATAATCTTCAGCTCCAAGAGCTATACCAATTAGTCTACTACTAGATTTAGCAATAGCACAAGCATTGATTACACCTTCTGCACTTTCAATAGCAGCCATCATCTTAATGGTACCTTCTGGAAAGCCATTTGCTTTTTCGGCTTTTGCTATTTCTTTTTCACATACAAATATATCATCAACAGTTTCTGTCTTTGGTAGACGAATTACATCAATTTTAGCAGCAACCATAGCCTTAATATCATTGATACCACCTTCACTGCGTGGATCATTAATTCTAACAACAAGTTCTTTGTCACCATAATCAATAGACATTAGAGCATTGTATACTAAATCTCTTGCAGAATCTTTTTCAGAGTAAGAAACACTGTCTTCAAGGTCAAACATTATAGAATCACATTTATATATATATGCATCTTTAATCATACCAGGATTATTTCCGGGGACAAACATCATTGTTCTTCTTAGCCTATCTTCCATTATTTGGCCTCCCACTTGTAATCTTTACTACCACAGGCTCTATAAATTGCTGTAGAAGTTCTTGCTCTGATTACACAATCAAGAGCACCCTTATCTATAAGGGTGATTTTAGCGTCAACTATTCCTATTTTATTAGCTATTTCGAGAACTACTTTCTTAATTTGAATCCCAAATTGATTTTTTAC
>JAENWY010000282.1 GCA_016649775.1 Spirochaetaceae bacterium | reverse complement strand
GTATAAAGTTGACTAATTAATACTTTCCACTTATAAGATTTTGAGCTATAAAAGTTAAAAATTATATCATATATATGCATAAATTTGTTAAAAAGCTATATAAAAGGGTAGATGCTAATCTTTTTATTAAAAATGTGTTATAATAATTAACAGTAATTATTCAATTCTCACAACTTAAGGAATAACTGGTAAAACTTTTATGTAACAACAGTTTATTCATTGCTTTAATGTAGGATATCTATCCTCAAAAACACACGTAATAGACTTAAGTTGGGAACATTAGTAATTATTTAGAATAACAAGCTATTATTAAAATATGCTTGATTAATACTGCATAGATGAGGTAATAAAAATATTTAATAAACTCAACGACTGATGTTTAAATTAAATATGAAAAAACCTAATAAATACAGATTAAATGAATCTGACTACAGCATATAAGAAAGCATATTCCAAAAGCAGCTCAAGCGATAAAGAAAATGCAAGTAAAGATTAAGAACACCTTTCCACTTTAGATTTTACATTGCTAAATTCTAAAGTATTGACGCCAATAAGGTTATAGGGAAATAGACGTGAAGAATAAATTTAATTTTATATTCCATTCCTTCTAAATATTCTTAATGATGTTTCTACTGCAAAAATTATTTTGATGTTTAATTTATTAAAAAATATCAAGTAATACATGAAGAAAGTATCTCAGAACTAAAAAGTTAATTTGAAGAGCAACAATGTTTGGATAAAATTAACATTACTTGGTAATTAAATATCTACAGAGAAAATTTAAAGGAAATTGCAATTGCAAACCGTAGTCCTCGGTACCTTTAAATATGCAGAAATAATTTTTTTCAATTTTATTTAGACTCATGTAGATTAATAAAATATTACAAAAATATTTTATCAAAATTTATCGAAAAAACAGACAAAGAATAAGTGTTTGAGGGAATTAACACCTAATATCCTCAACTTAATATTATCATTATAAGAAAAAACTAGTTTAAAAAATATTAGTTTTCTAATAGAGGTAAACTTAGCTCCATTAATAAATTGTCTATCCGTGATTTGACTCACGACTAAGTTAAATATTGTAAAACATGTATCTAAACTAAATTAGATTGCTTACAAAAGAAAGCCAGCAAAAATACTTGTATTTATCAAGCAATTATTAGTTAAGTTGATGCCTATAAGGAGAAAGGTACCGTTAAAGCTATTACAAAAATAGCAAGAAAACTATCAACATAACTATAAATATAAAACAGAGAGAAACGATTACTCTCTACAAAGGGTTAATACATTTGACCACAAACTAAATGTTATTGAAATTATAGGAATGTAAAAAAATACATCCTTTAGATTTGAAGATAAAGATAACTAGTTGTCTGTATTAGATTAAAGTTACCTTTTTGAGGAGCATTATATGAATACCATTGGATTTCCAATAAACACTAAAGAAAACGAGAATAGAAGAGCAATTGAGCTTAAGCATATTAAATTATTAAAAAACCCAGAAAATCTATATTTCCAGAAGGGATATGGGGATGTATTAGGTATTAAAGATAGTGAATATGAAGCTTTGGGATGCAATGTTTGTTCTTTTGAAAAAATTTTATCTAAAGATGCTATATGTGATCCAAAAGTTGGAGATGCCACTTATTTAGACAAATTACATGAAAATCAAATAATCTTTGGTTGGGTACATGCTGCACAAAACAGAACATTAACAGATCTCCTTATTCACAATAAAATAACAGCTTTTGCCTGGGAAAATATGGCAAAAAAAGGTCGCCATACTTTTTGGCAGAATAATGAATTAGCAGGAGAAGCTGCAGTAATTCATGCATTCCAGTGTTTTGGGAGACTTCCTTATGAGACAAACGTAGCAGTTCTTGGATCTGGAAATACCGCTAGAGGTGCGATAAAAGCATTAAACATGTTTGGCGCTAAAGTAGTCCAATATAATAGAAGGACAGAAAAATTATTTACAAACGAACTTTCTAGATATGATGTTATTGTAAATTGTATAGTATGGGATTTAAAAAGGAAAGATCACATTATCAGTAAAGCAGATTTAAAAAGAATGAAACGAAACTCTCTAATTATTGATGTTAGCTGTGATAAAAATGGTGCTATTGAAACCAGTATTCCTACTACAATTGAGAATCCAACATATCTTGTTGAAGGTATAATGCATTATGTTGTTGATCACACTCCTGCAATATTTTACAAAACATTTACATCCAATAATTCTTCTGTCATATACCCATTCATAGAACAAATAATTAATGAAGAGTATAGTCCTGAACTTAAAAATGCTTTAATCATCAAAGATGGAATAATTCTAGATGATGAAATTAATGAATTCCAAAATAGATAATAGATTCTAATCAAAAGTAGAACATTAAATTATATCTATATATGCAATTGTAAGCTATTTAATTGGAAATAAATCATCATTCAATAGTTTAAAGTTGTATATATAGATTAATACTAGTCCTATTCCTGGATAATTTGCTCTATTAAAAATCACCACAAATTAAACTTAAGGTACATTCAAAATATAATTTTTATTAACTATTTTTTGAATTGCATAGCCCAGTATCTTGCTAAAGGAATACTAACTTCAATATTGGAGAACTTCTTTGTAATATAGAAGATCAAAGTATCATGAATTACTGATGCTGTTATTACTTTGTAAGAATGCAAGAAATGAGGTAAT
>JAENWY010000268.1 GCA_016649775.1 Spirochaetaceae bacterium | reverse complement strand
GTTTTACTTAGTTTTACTTAGTTTTATTTAGTTTTATTTTTTTATAGCTTGGATTATTCTTTGTCTAACAACTTTTGATGTTAGAATTCTGGTATTTTTTCTTTGCTAGTTTCATTTTGTTCAATCTTACTTTCAAAAATTCTAATAAAACATTTTAAACTATTTACAATAGCAATAGGAGGTTCTTATAATTGTTAATGATTTATTTATATTTTTATTCCCCCAAATCAAGGACAAATATATATAGGTACAAAAACAATTTTGTATGGCAATGAATCAATGAGATATTCTATATCACTTGAAACTTTGTGGTATTTATTAATAGTGGGTCTCAAATATTTAACAATATTCCCTATTGCTCTTGTATTTGTATCAACTACTAATCCTAGCGAATTTGCGTCTTCTCTTAACAAATTAAAAATCAATTTTAAAATTTGTTATTCTGTCAGCCTTATGCTGAGATATTTTCCAGGAGTAATTCAAGATTATACTAATATATCTAACTCACAACAAACACGTGGAATAGATATATCTAAAAATGCATCAATAAAAGAAAGAATTACAAATATAACCCATATATTGTCTCCACTGATTTTATCTTCATTAGATCGAATTGATACCATTACAAATGCAATGATTTTAAGCGGGTTCTGTAAAGAAGATAGAAGGGTCTTGGTATTAAGAGAAAAAACTTACAGTACGCGATTTTATAGTATTACTTTCATTTCTTCATTACTTATTACTAGCTTAATTTCAAGATTCTACTTTGGTGTATTTTTTTATTATCCATTTTAGATTTTATTAATTTAATTTTTATTCTTTAAGATCAATGTTCACAACTTAAGCTCATTACGCGTGTTTCTGAGAATAGATATCCTACTTTAAAGCAAGGAATAAACTGTTATTACATAAAAGACTTACCAGTTATTCCTTAAGTTGTGAGCATTGATTTATAATTAGTACTATAGACTTTTTCTAATTTCATCAAAATCCATTATAGCTTTTGCTGTTTTTTCAATGCCTAAAATAGAAGAATTAATACAAATATCATAGTTACTTGCTACACCCCATTTTTTATCAGTAAAATAATTATAGTAATGAGCTCTTGATTTATCATTTTTAATACATTCTTGAGCAACTTTTTTTTCAGCTATTTTATATAACTTAACCGCTCTCTCACATCTAACATCTATAGGTGCATGTATAAAAATTGATAATAATCTATCATGTTCTTCTCTTAGTACATAATCTGCACATCGACCAACAATTACACAAGAACCTTGTTCTGCAATTTTTCTAATTGCATCGCATTGTATTAAAAAGATTCTATCATTAATAGGTAAATCGGGAAGTCCAAGATTAGAAGTAGCCATTGGAAAAGCACCAAAAGGATTTGTTCCAACCATAAGAGATTGAAATAATGAACTAGCTGCTTTTTCATCAGCCTTCTCTACTATAGCCTCATTTAATCCACTATCTTTAGCAACTAAGGAGATAAGCTCTTTATCATAAAAAGGTATATCTAGCATCTTTGCTAATTCACTCCCTACTCTTCTACCGGCACTTCCGTACTGTCTTCCAATTGTAAATATCGTATTTTTTTCCATAAATTAACCCCTCTATGTGCATTTATTATATCACAAGGGTATTTATAAAGCAATTTTTATAATTTAAATTTTAATTATATGTAGATTTTATAACCTAAAAATTTTGATTCTTCGTGACTTTGCGTGGGTAGAATTTTTAGTTAAGGTATACAAAAGTAATAGAAAGTAGTTGAAAATCAAGATGTAAATAATTTTAATTTTTGCTCTTCAATAATTGACTAAAAAAATTTAGATAAGTACTCTAAAGATATGATAAATGATAATGTTTTAGCAATCCATGATATATGTAGTTTTTCAAAAAGTTCGTTAACAGTAGTTATTCCTATAATGGAAACACTTGGAATAGAAGTCTCACCTCTTCCTACTGCTATACTCTCAACACAAACTGATGGTTATAAGAATATTTATTTTAAAGATTTATATGATAGTTTAAATGAAATATTTCAACATCTTAAAAATGAAAATTGTTCTTTTTCAAGTGTTTATAGTGGTTTTTTATCTAATTATAAACAGGTGAAACAAGTTAAAAAAATTTGCCAATACTATAAAGAAAAAGACGAATCTTTAATTATTATTGATCCAGTATTGGGAGATAATAATGAAATGTACAAAAATATTAATAATGAACACGTCGAAGCAATGAGAGATTTAGTTTCAATTGCAGACTATATTACTCCAAACATGACGGAAGTAGCTCTTTTATTAGGTATTAAATTCCAAAAAAATTATAGTATAGATAAAATAAAAGAAATTCTTATTAACCTTTCTAAGCTAGGTTCAAAAAATTCTATTATTACTAGTATAAAACTAAACAAAAATAATGAAAATATTTTCAATGCAAGTATCGATAGTAACAAAAATATAAACTTCTACAGCAGTAGTAGAGTAGATATACACTATCCTGGCACAGGTGATTTATTTACATCACTTCTAGCCTCAAAATTAATTAAAGGAAATGAGTTAAATGAATCCATTATTTTTGCTACCGGAATAATTTATGACACTATCAAAGCATCAGTTGATAATAAACGTCAAGAAAAATTAGGAATATCTACAATAGAAGCTATTAAATTACTAAAATAATATATGTTTCAAATTCATTTTAGCTAAAGAACCACTAGTTTTGTGATTCGTGCGCATAAAAAAGAACTTTTAAAGCACTAGCTAAGGTATATGTTACAAAAAATATAATCAAATTACCATTATATAATGTTTATTTTTGTTTTTTTAATATTTTTTTAAAGTTTTATACTTGTATATTATGACCATGAAGCAACGGAAAACTGCTTCAACAAATTAATTAACCAAGGAAACAAATAAACATTATGAAAAAAATATTAACT
>JAENWY010000375.1 GCA_016649775.1 Spirochaetaceae bacterium | reverse complement strand
ATTGCTGTTTACCTATCTTTGTTTTTCATTTTCAGTATATATTTATCCTATAGTTTCTTTATATTGGTATTAATTCATATTCCAATTAAACAACTTTTAAAGAGTATGGAAAATGTTGGAAAAGGCAATTATTCTAAGAAAAAATTTGTAACTTACTTTGATGAAGATGATTCACTAACCTCTGGATTTAATTTAATGAGTGATAAACTAGAGGCTCAACAAAAAAATAAGGAAAAATCTTATAGAGAGTCTCTTTCTAGTGAAATTGAGGCTTTATCTTTTGAAATTAAACCTAGATTCATGTGTAATACTTTAGAAATAATCGAAAAACTTTCAAAAATTGAAAAAAATAGTGAAACTAGATTATTGAGTAAAGCTCTATTAACTATTACCAAATACAATACAGAAACAACTAATAATCTAGTAAGCATTGAAAAGGAAGTAGAAAATATTGAAGCCTACACTTATATTATGAATGCTCAAAATTATAAACCTTTTGAATTAAAAATTGATATTGAGGAATGTATACTAAATAATAAAATTCCTTCTTTATTACTACAACCCATTATTGAAAATTCAAGCAAGCATGGATTTAAAGAAATGGAAAAAGAATCAATTATAACATTATCAATAAAAAAAATAGATAATAATATAAGAATAATAATTAGAGATAATGGTAGAGGAATTGACAAAGTAAAACTATCAAAACTATTTGAAGATGAATCTGATTCAACTTTTAAAAATCATAGTCTTGTTAATATAAAAAAACGCCTACTCTGCATCTATTGTGATAAAGCATCTTTAACAATTCAAAGTGAAGATAAGAATGTTTCTTATTTTGAAAATATCATAACTATTCCAACATCTATTGCTAAATAAATATATGCTATTGATGTTTTTTAACAAGATAACAATAATACATATGATAAAAGTCAAAGGATGTTATCTGTGTATAGTTTAGTTGAAAGTTTTTCTAAATCAAAGAAAATAAATGGAAATAATAGAGTTAATGAAGATTCTATTTTAGATAATGAATACTACGGTGTAGTCTCAGATGGAGCCACAACATTAAAGGGTGCTACAATAGATGGTTTAACCCCTGGAAAAATAGCCTCTACATTTGTAGTAAAATATTTTGAAAGTGCAAGTGCTACTATAACATTTGAAAAAGCTATAGAGGATTTAGAATTAATATTTAAAAACTGGTATAAAGAACATGAAGAGGTGTTCAAGGATAGAATAACCACTAGTAGTGTTATATTAAATAAAGAGCGTAAAGAATTATGGTTCCTTGGCGATTGCTGCGCAAAAGTAGATAATACTCTCTACTGTTATAATAAAGAAATTGATAATCTTACAACTAATTTACGAGCTGTTATAATTCTAAATAGTATTAATTCTGGTGAAACAACTTATGAAGATTGTCTCAAAAATGATGTCGGTAGAAAAGCTATTATCCCAATTATTAATAATCAAGTACAATTTCAAAATAGTAATGATTGCTCAAGATACTGCTATGGAGTATTAGATGGCTTTCCTACCCTAAAAAAAGACATTCATAT
>JAENWY010000211.1 GCA_016649775.1 Spirochaetaceae bacterium | reverse complement strand
TTAATTTTATTAACTGCTTCTTTACTTAATGCAGTAATTGTATCCCAATCTTCACTTTCGATCATATCAGATTTACAAACCCAAGAACCACCGATAGCAATAACTGATTTAGCTTTTGCATAAGATTCTAAGTTATTAAGGCTAATTCCACCTGTAACCATGAATCTAACTTGAGGGAAAGGTCCACCAAGATTATTTAACATTGGAATACCACCAGATGCTTCCGCTGGGAAGAATTTCATTACATCAAGTCCCTTTGACAACACATTCATTACATCAGAAGGAGTACATACACCAGGGAGGTATGGAATATTATGAGCAATCGCCCAATCACATACTTCGCCTAAGTAGCCTGGGGAAACTAAAAATTGTGCACCAGCTCTTACTGCAATGTCAGCTTGTTTAGCATTGATAACTGTACCAGCGCCTACATACATTTCTGGACATTCTTTAGCTATTAATCTAATAGCGTCTTCAGCCGCAGCAGTTCTAAATGTAACTTCTATAGCTGGAATTCCACCCTTGTATAAAGCTTTGGATAAACCTACAGCTTTTTTCGCATCATCTAATGCAACAACTGGAACGATAGCTGCATCCTCTAATTTCTTATAAAAAACTTCAAACATAAAATCCTCCTAAAAGTAAGTATATTTTATCATAATGTTTTAAAAAATGGAATACTATTCCATTTTTTATTGACAATTATAATTTTCCATTCTATTCTATTTTAGCGGAGGATTCAAAAAAATGAATAAATACATAACTTTTGGTGAAATAATGTTGAGATTAAAATCTCCTGGAAATGAGAGATTCTTTCAATCTCCTTCTTTAGAGGCAACCTTTGGTGGTGGAGAGGGAAACGTAGCCGTTTCTCTTTCTCGTTTTGGTGAAGAGGCACATTTTATAACAGCCCTTCCAGATAATGATCTAGGTATGCATTGTACTGAAGAAATTAGAAAGCATGGTGTAATCACCAATGGTATAAAATATGTAAACGATTCAAGAATTGGAATCTATTACCTAGAAACAGGGGCATGTCAAAGACCTAGTAAAGTTGTTTATGATAGAGCAGGCAGTGCTTTCTCAACAACTACTGGTTATGAATTTGAAAAGTTAATGGATGGAGCTACTTGGTTCCATATCTCTGGTATTTCACCAGCTGTAAGTCAAATTGCTGCAGATGAATCACTTAGAGCTATGAAAGCTGCAAAAGAAAAAGGCGCAACTGTATCAATTGATCTTAACTT
The DNA here is from genome assembly GCA_016649775.1 of Spirochaetaceae bacterium. Lineage (GTDB taxonomy): Bacteria > Spirochaetota > Spirochaetia > Sphaerochaetales > Sphaerochaetaceae > Pleomorphochaeta. The sequence goes on along the minus strand of JAENWY010000211.1, from coordinate 2,726 downwards.
TAGAAAAAAACTTTGGAAATATGGAAAAGATGCTCCAACGGTTATGAGAGAATTAACTAAATATGCAGATGTAATCATTGCAAATGAAGAAGATATTCAAAAATGTCTTGGAATTGCTTCAGATTCAGATGTAACTAGTGGTGAACTAGATGTTTCTTCTTACAAAAAACTAGCACAGGAAGTTAAAAATCAATTTCCTAACGTTAGCACAGTAGCAATTACATTAAGAGAATCACAATCAGCAGATCACAATGACTGGTCAGCAGTTATTAGTGGTAAGACTGGATTCTTCCATTCTAGAAGATATGAAATCAAAAACATTATTGACAGAGTTGGCGGAGGAGATTCCTTCTCAGCTGGTATTATATATGGTTTAACACACTATGATAGTGAAGAGATGGCTCTCAACTTTGCAGTTGCAGCTTCAGCTCTCAAACACACTATCGCAGGAGACTTTAATTTAACAAGCTTGAGTGAAGTAAAAGCGCTCATGGGAGGAGACGGGTCTGGAAGAGTACAACGTTAATTAATTTTTAGTTCTAAAAAATTATGGTTTAATAGTAATCTAGCTAACATTGTGTTACTTCAGAGGGTAACATAATGTTAGCTTTTTTGTATTAAATTAGAATAATTTCATGAACTTAAAAATCATATAATATGTTATCACATTGACAGTTAATAAGTTCTAACGTATATTTTATTTAAGCACTAATAATATTTAAAGAGAGAGAACGAATGAAAAAAAAACTAATTTTATTTTTACTATTTGCATTTTCAATAGTTCCTATATTCTCTCAATACAATACATCTACGATTAAAGTAGACTTAACTGTAAAAAAGAATCCAAAACCATATACCATTACTTTACTTTATATCAATAATTCTAATACTTTTACTGATTTCACAAATGATGAACAATTAACGGTAAATGACTTAGATTTAATTAATGGTGGAGAAACAAAACATATTAGAGTTTTACTTAGTGAGGGCAATGAAGGGGAAGAGCATAGTTTTACTACAAAATTTACTGCAAATCCATTTTTTATGACTATTAATAATGTCACCTATGAAGCTGGTACAGATATTAAAGTATTTTCTGTAAATAGTAATTTAGAACAATATTCTTTCTCTAAATTATTACCAATTGGAAGAAATGAGGCACAGATAATTGCCGAAGTTATTTATAAATGGGGTGCAAATCCTGAAATACCTTCAGGTTCTTTCATTAGCACAAATACTCTCAATGTTACTTCTGATTAATAATAAGGGAGAGACTTCTCTCCCCCTATTTTATCAATTTGATTAAAATATTTTTGTTCCACAAATATATTTAGACACTATATGTTTACTAGAACCTAGGTATATAAATTTTTCAACTCTATCCTCTATGCTAAATTCAGTTGAAAAAGCAATATCTGAATCATCAATTACTAATGCATCAAATTCATAACCCTTTTCAAAGCTACCAACATTATTAAAAAATTCTCCACTACCCTTTGTTGCAAGATAAAAAGCTTCACTAATAGAAAGTGCAGGACAAGTGTTATCTACTAAACGCCAATATAATTTTGACACTTGAATAGCATAAGCAATTGATTTGATCATATTAGGAGAACTTCCAGCCGCCATATCAGTAGCAAGTCCAACTTTTAAACCTTTATTAAGAAATTTCCTAACTGGAGCAATTCCAGAACTAAGATTTATATTTGACTCTGGACAATGTGCTACAAAAACCCCATTAGCCTTCATTAAATCAATCTCTTCGTCAGTACTGCTTACACAGTGGGCCATAATTGTTTTACAACTACCACCAAATAATCCAAATTGATTATAAGCATCTCCATAGTTTTTAGAATTAGGACAAAGTTCTTTGACCCATTCAATTTCTTTTTCATTTTCACTTAGATGAGATTGAAAAGGAACATTATAACTCTTTTGGATTTCTTTTAAGCCTCTCATTAAATCATCACTACAACTTGGAATAAAACGAGGAGTTAAAATAGGTTTGCTTCTTTTGTAATTCTTTAATTTTATCTCGTCTAACCAAAATTTTGTTGCCGCAATAGATTCTTCAGTAGTTTCAACAAGGTATTCAGGACTATTTCTATCCATGTTAACTTTACCTACATAACTAATTAATCCAGAATTTTCTAATTCATCCATTAATATTAATGTTGCATTTGCATGAAGTGTTCCAAAGATACAAGCTCTAGTAGTAGCGCCATACTTTAATTCATTAACAAAGGTTGAATAAATCTTTTTAGCATACTTTTCATCTTCAAACTTACTCTCTTCAGGGAAAGTATAAGTATTCAACCAATCAAGTAATTCAAGAGACATCCCAGAGGATCTAAATCTATATTGTGAAGCATGAACATGTAAATCAATTAAACCAGGTATTATAAGTTTACCAGTATAATCGATTAGTTCTAATTGAGAATATTGTTTTGGTTTCTCATCAAATATGTTTATAACTTTATTATCTATAACAACAAGATAGCTATCTTTTTTTATTTCAAATTTCTCTTTTGTAAGAGTATGAACAAAAGTTCCTTTTATAATGAAACTATTCATTATTGAATCTCCTTTGTTTTTTCATAAATCCATGTATTATGGTCTTTTGTCTATAAAAATGTCAACAAGAGTAATATTAACTATATTTTTACTTATTTAAGAGACAAATTGAGTAATATAAAAGATACTGAAATTACTACTAAAAGGAGTAT
>JAENWY010000091.1 GCA_016649775.1 Spirochaetaceae bacterium | reverse complement strand
ATTACACTCCTCTTATTAAATTTTATTTTAATTAAAAGTAAGGGTTAGATCTTTCAGAATATATAGTAGTTTGTGGACCATGTCCTGGTAAAACAACTACCTCATCATCTAATTCCATTAGTTTTCTGCAACTAGTGATAATTTCAGAATAAGATCCTCCCACTAAGTCTGTGCGGCCAATACTTTGTGCGAATAATGTATCTCCAGAGAAAAGGAAGTTTCCCTTTTCACTGTAATAGCATACACCTCCAGGTGTATGACCAGGAGTTAATATAACCTTTAAATTACAATCTTGTAATTCTGTTTCTTCATTTAATAAAATAGAGGGTTCTGGTAAATTAGAAAAAGCCTTATCAAATTCTTGCAGGAAAGTTCGATCTGGACAATCTCTAATAATATTATCTCTTCCCTTTGCTCCTAAATATTTAGCATCATCTGCACCAATTACTATTTCTAGATTTGGATATTCTTGCACTAATTCAGGAAGGGCTGTGATATGGTCCCAATGGCCATGTGTTAATAATACTGAACCTGGGTAAACATTTCTGGATTTTAAAACTTCAATTATGCTAGCAGCTTCGGCTCCTGGATCAATAATCCAAGCACTTTGTGTTGCCTCCTCTCCTAAAATATAACAATTTGTTTGGTAAGGACCTACTACTAAGCGTTCAATGAACATGTTTTATTACTCCTTATTTGAATATGTGATAGATGCTGTTCTACCTTTGATTTCTTTGCCACTATAAACTTCAATTGCTTTTTCACAATTTTCTTGACTCATAGTAATAAAGGAATATTTATCATGGACTCTAACAGCATAAACATCTTCTCTTTTTATCGAAAGATCTTCTTGTAGCATTATAGAAAGTTCTTTTGCATAAAGCTTTTTCATTTTTCCAATATTCAAATAAAGCGTTCTTGATCCATCAGGATAAATTCTTTCTTTTTTTGGTTTTGGTGTTTGTACTTTATTTTCAGTTTTCTCTCCTTCTGTATCAGTACTTTGGGCTACTACTGGGTTTTTTTTCTCAAAAGGTTCCATATTTTTAATTCTTGGCTTTCTTTGAGGTCTTGGTTTTTGTACTCTAGCTGGTTTTTCAGGGTTCATTACTTCTTTTAGTAAATAAGCCATTAAGTAACCTCTTAGATGCCACGGTACATTTTTCTTAATTAACTTTTTATAAGTTTCTAGTTCATCTGGGTCGCCGTAAACTTTAGTCTTACCGGCAAGCAGCTGGATTTTTCCGATAATTAAATCCTTATCAGTCGGGTTGCTCTTGTTTATATTATCCATGAGCATATCTCCTTAAATGTATATTGTACTGACTGGGTATTTAGCACAACACCTTTTTTGTTATTCATCTTTAAATTAATATTTCCGCAATTAATTAAGTGAAAAATATAAACCTTAGTCAAGAAAAGGTACTTGCTAAGGGTCCAAAGGATACCCTGGGGTCACATTGGAATCGAAATCCTGCAAATTCAATTAATTTTAAGAATATAAAAGAATCAATATCTTTGTCAAGGAAAGGAATTTTTGATATAGTGTCTTTATGGCTAATAATCCTTTAGAATTGATCAAAATAAAGAAAGATAAAATATTAGAAAATGAAAAAGATACCTCTCTTTTGTATGAAGAGTTAGGTCGTTGCGTGAGTGAAATAGCTAAAATCAAGAATTTTAGCTATTGTGATGAATTATTAACATCTTTTTCACTTGCAAATGAAGAATATATTAAATTAAAAACAAAGCAAAAAAAGTATCTTAATATTGAAAAAAATTTAGATTCTCTTGAAAAAGAATTAAGAAATGTTAGCAAAAAGATAAGAGAAAATGAAAGTAATCTTAAGCAAGTATTACTTAAAATAGGAGCCGCTTCCTATGAAGCCTATGCTTCTCATACACTTTCCTCTAATATTATGAGTCTTTTAAGTGTCAAATTTAAAGAAAAACAAAATAAAATTAATTATCTTGAGTTGAAATATAAGGAATCAAAATCTAAATTGTTTAAGGCTTTAATACAAAAAATATTAAATTTTAAAAGAGCAAATTTATTAGAAACTTTCTATGAAGCTGCCCTGTTACTTGAATCACAATCTAATATAGAAACTATACCTATGATTGATAAAGAGAAAGTCTTAAATAAGTATACTGAAATAAAACATACTCAAAGTGAATTATTATATTCTTTTAAAATATTTAAAGGAGAAATAGATAATCTTAAGAAAGATGATGTTGATGATTCAAAAACAAAACTTGAAGAGTTGAAAAGATTAGTAATTCAAGCAGAAGACAGTGCAACAAATGCAGCTATTCTATTGGGAAGTGACTTATATGAAATACTTCCTGATGGCATTACTAGTAATGATATTGGTGTTACTGCTATTGAACTAATTGATCAAATAACACTTCATAAAAGAACCATTGAAAAGCATAATAATGACATTAAATTACTAACAAATGAACTAAAGATTGAAGAAATTAAATCACAAATTTATATGAATAAATCTAGTATTAAAAGATTAAAATTACAGATAAACGTATGTAATGGGGAAATAGAAACTATTGAATCTTCAATAGGGGAGAAGAAATTTCTAATAGACTCTCTTGTATTAGAAGGTGTATATTCAGAAGAACGATAGATTTAACTTAGGAAATATGTAATGGAAAAGAAGCATTCAAAGAATGATGATATAATAAACAAAGATGAGATAAAATCATCTAGGGGGAAAAGTATTCCTCATTCAGGAACTAAAGTATTTCAAAAAAAGCCTATTACTAATAAGGTGCATGAAAAAGCAAAAGACAGCAAGGTTGTTAAAAAGAATCTAGAAGGCTTTAGTGAATCTGTCGATGAACTTAAAGATATTTCTAAGATTCCTCTTAAAAATAAAATAGTAAAAAAAGTTTCATCTAAAAATTCTACTATTTCAACAAAAGAAAGAGGGCCTGAACGAAATGCTAAGGCTACAAAATCTACTTCTAAAAAAGTTGAAGAAATAAATACTAGTGATGGTGTAAAAAAAACAATTGCAAAAAGAGCCTATAGTTCGAAAAAAGCTGCAAAAGTAGTTAATAGTCCTAAAGTTGCTCCTAAAAAAAGTTCTGTAAAATCGAATGTAATTAATAAAACTATTAACCATGTAAATAAAAAAACACAACAAGTACTATATGCTGTTTCTCCAAAGAAATCTAAACCTAAACCAGTAATATATAAAAAAACAAATACCAATAATAAAAAGTTAATTGTATTTATTGCAATATTAAGTGTAATTCTAATTTTATTATTTTATTATGAAAATTTTTATAAATCTGATAAATTTGTTGAACCTACTATTGTATCAGAATTAGTTATTCCTGTAGTTAGTTCTTCAATTTCTACACTATCAGTTAGTGATACTAATATCGTTATACCTCCGCTAACTTCAAAGATTGAGCACGCTTCTTATGAATTGATTATCAAGAGTGGAATGAGTGCAAAAGAAATAGCTCATTTAATTTCTTTAAGTAATTATGTTGATGAAGGGGGTATTTTGAATTATTTTAATGAGAACAATTTGTCTTCAAAAATAAATATTGGTACCTATTATATTTTGCCTTCAATGAGTTATGAAGACATTGCAGATACAATCTGTTTAAGTGATAATTTATCTCTTACTATTTATACCGGTTTGAGTATTGATCAAATAGATACACTTTTAGTTAAACGTAATTTAATTAAAAGAGGTGAATTTATTAACGCTTGTACTAGTGTTAGTGCCACATATGGAGTGGATTATGTTGAAGGTTGGTTTTTAAGTGGTAAATATGAAATTACTAGAGATTTAGATGTTAATCAATTAGCTCTTTCAATGTTTAAAAACACTCTAAAAACATTATCTCCTTTTTTAGGTGATATCGATAAAAGCAATTTTAGTGTTGAAGATATTTTAATAATAGCTTCTTTAATTCAAGCTGAAACTAATAATAAAGATGATATGTCATTAATTTCAGAGGTTATCCACAATAGATTAAAGGCTAATATGCCTTTGGGAATTAATGCTACTACTTGCTATGAAATAGGGAATTATACTTCAGATATAGCTCAAGAAGTTTATGATAAAATAACACCTTATAATACAAGAAGGAAAAAAGGATTAGTTCCTACTCCTATATGTAGTGTAAGTATTGAGTCTATTTCTGCAGCTATATATCCCTTAACGGGTGATTATTTGTACTATAATCATGACAAAGACGGAAATATTCATATGGCAAAAACTTATGAAGATCATTTAGCTAATATAGAAGGAAATTATAAAGATGGAATATAAATTTGGAGAGTATTGTTTACACACACACTCTTTTTATTGTGGTCATGCAGTAGGTACTTTAAAGGAATATGCAGAAAGTGCAGTTAAATCTGATGTAAAATTACTTGGATTTAGTGAACATTGCCCTGTTATAGAAAATAGATGGGCTAAATCTAGAATGGATTACAAAACTATAGATACCTATCTTCATGATATAGATAATCAAAAAGAAAATTTTCCCTCTTTAAAGATACTCAAAGGCTTTGAATGTGATTATTTTAAGGAATATAGGAATTATTATCAAGAACTTTCAGAAAGAGTAGATTATTTGATAGCAGGAGTTCATTATCTTCAGACTTCAATGGATAAAGATTTTGCACTTCATAATACTATTATGGGGAAAAAAGAATTATTTGCTTATGCAACTCAATATATTGATTCAATTGAGTCAGGGTTATTCAGTTTTGTAGCTCATCCTGATTTATTTGCTATTCAATATCGTCATTTTGATAAAGAGGCTAAAGCTATATCTCAAGATATTATTGAATGTGCAGTTGAATATGATATTCCTTTAGAAGTAAATGGAAACGGTTTAATAAAGGAGCAAATTTATGTGGATGGCGAATTTAGAGTACCTTATCCAATTACTGAATTTTGGGATATAGCTCAAAAATATCCATCTTTAAAAGTGGTGGGCAATCCAGATGCCCATGATCCTAAAAATATTACAAGATTTAAAGATGATTGTATTAATTTTCTACTTCCATTTGATATTAATTTTAAATCTTGCAGAGAAGAAAAAAATAAATTAATTTTCTTCTAGTCTTCTTTAATCTTTTTATACATATATCTTGCCCTGATTCTTTATAGTTTGTATTATTGTAACATGGAATATTCGAAAAAAGAGACTCGATTAACTTTAGTAAAGATAATAATAGTAATACTAATATTTATCATTACTTTAGTTTTTCTTCATCATTGGTCTATAAAAATAAAACAGAATTATGATAAAGACGAATTAAGAGCCAATGTTGAAAAGATATTAGATAAAGAGGGTGAGCGAGGTCTCCTTTCTTTAGCTGGTGTTAATGTCAATGATATTTTCTATGATGAAAATGGTGTTTCTCTAATTTTAGGTGATTCTAGTAGTTGGCGTTATACCAGTGATGAAAAACAAAATATAGATGTTTATGAATCAAATAATAAAAGTGTTGTTTATATTAGTAGTACTATTACTCAAAGTAATGGTGTTATAGTTAACAACACCGGCTCTGGCATTGTTATATCTAAGAAAGGTGAGATATTAACCAATTATCACGTTGTGGTAGATAGTCCTAATATTATTGTTACTCTTGATGATCAAAGTAGTTATAAGGCTACTATAATTGGTCTAGACAAAGTTGATGATATAGCCCTTATTTCAATAGATGTTAACGGGGATTTAAGTCCTATAAAATTTGGACGTTCCTCATCTCTTAAGATTGGACAAAAAGTATTGGCCATTGGGAATCCCTTTGGATATGATAGAACCTTAACTACGGGTATTATTAGTGGATTAAACAGAGTTGTCCAAACAAGTGATAAAAATCTTGTAGTTGGTATGATTCAAACAGATGCTTCTATTAATCCTGGTAATAGTGGCGGACCTCTATTAGATGGCCATGGTGAAATGATTGGTATGAATACTTCTATATATACTCAAAGTGATACTCAAGGAATGAATTTTGCCATACCTATTGATACCATATTATCACTGCTTCCTGATTTATTAACTACAGGAAAGGTGCTTAGAGGTTGGCTTGATATAGTGCCTATTCAATTAACAAAACAATTAGCAAGTTATTCTAATTTACGTGTAGAACAAGGAATATTGATAAGCCAGGTTGAAAAAGATGGTGAGGCTGAAAGTGCTGGCTTAAAGGGTGGAAGTGTAAAAGTTTCTTATGGTTCTTCCACAATCTACACCGGTGGTGATGTTATTACTAACATTAATGGTAGAGAAATTAAGAATTATAGTGATTATTATAATGCTCTTTTGACCACAAAAAAGGGTGATAGTGCCAAAGTAACTATTATAAGAAATAATAAAGAATTTGTAAAAACAGTAACACTTGTTCAAAGAGATGAAAATCTTAACTAGGTAATTAATAATGGAAAAAGAAAAAGAAAATAAAAATATAGACAAGAGTCCCAGTGCAAATTCCTTTGCAGGAGATTTATTAGATAGTTATCACCGTGTTAGTGGTGGCGTAACTAAACCTTTACATGTGGTAGCGCCATATGAGCCCTCAGGTGATCAAGGTCAAGCTATAGAAAAATTAGCATTAGGTTTAGATAATGGCGAATTAAGTCAGATATTGAAAGGTGTAACTGGTTCTGGTAAGACCTATACAATGGCTAAAGTTATTGAGAAAGTTAATAGACCTACTTTAGTATTATCACATAATAAAACATTAGCAGCCCAATTATATAGAGAGTTTAAGACTTTCTTTCCAGACAATGCGGTTGAATACTTTGTTTCCTCCTATGATTATTATCAACCTGAGGCCTATGTTCCTGGTAGAGATTTGTATATTGAAAAAACTGCAGATATTAATGATGAAATTGATAGAATGAAATTAAGTGCAGCCTTTTCTCTTATGGAACGTCGTGATGTTATAATAATAGCCTCAGTATCTTGTATTTATGGTATGGGTAGTCCTATAGATATTCAGGATATGAGTCACACTTTCAAAAAAGGTGCAATATTTGAACACAAATCTGAATTAGAATCAATGATTCGAATGCAGTATGATAGAAATGATGCTGTATTAACTCGTGGCTCTTTTAGGGTTCGAGGGGATATTATTGAAATATTTCCTTCCTATCTTGAAAACGCAATTAGAATCACACTAGATTGGGATGTAATTGAATCCTTAACGTGGTTTGAACCAATAAGTGGTAAAAAACAAGATAGTGTAGAAGAGTTTACTCTCTATCCTGCAAAACAGTTTGTAATGCCTCATGATGCAGTATTAAATTCTATTAGTAGAATAGAAAATGAATTGGCTGATAGAATTGAGTTTTTTAAAACACAAGGCAAAGTATTAGAAGCGGAGAGAATTAAATCTCGTGTTGAATATGATGTTGAAATGTTAAAAGAAATTGGTTATTGCCAAGGTATTGAAAACTATTCAAGACCTTTAACTGGTAGAAAAGAAGGTGAGAGACCTACTGTTTTACTAGATTATTTCCCCTCAGATTTTCTTACTTTTATTGATGAATCTCATGTTACACTTCCACAAGTTGGGGCTATGTTTGAAGGTGATAGATCTAGAAAGTTAAATCTAGTAAATTATGGATTTAGATTGCCATCAGCTTTAGATAATAGGCCTCTTAAGTTTCAAGAATTTAGTGATATAATTGGTCAAAGAATTTATGTAAGTGCAACTCCCGGTAGAAGTGAATTAGCCGAAACTGACAATATAGTTGAACAGGTTATCAGACCCACTGGTTTATTAGATCCTCTTATAGAAGTTAGGAAATCAGATGGTCAGATGGAAGATCTTTACAAAGAAATTCAAAGCACCATCAAAAAGGGTAAAAGAGTATTAGTAACAACTCTTACTAAGAAAATGTCTGAAGATTTAACAGACTATCTAGCATCTCTTGGATTGAAGGTTCGCTATCTTCATAGTGGTATTGGTACTCTTGAAAGAGTAGATATTCTAAGAGATTTAAGAAAGGGTATATTTGATGTATTAATAGGCATTAATCTATTGAGAGAAGGCTTAGACTTACCTGAAGTTTCTCTTGTAGCTATCCTTGATGCCGATAAGATTGGTTTTTTGAGATCTGCTACAGCTTTAGTTCAAACCATTGGTCGTGCTTCTCGTAACTCTGATGGTAGAGTTATAATGTATGCTGATAGAGAAAGTGATGCAATGAAGGAAGCTATTGGAGAGACAGGTAGAAGAAGAGCTCTTCAACTTAAGTATAATGAAGAGCATGGTATTACTCCTAAAACTATAGAAAAAGCAATTGACGATCTTATTGAAAGAAATAAGAAGGAAATTGCTGAAGATGTTAAAGGAGAAATTAATATCAGACGTTCAGGCTATAATTTGCTATCTAAAAAAGATAGGAAAAAGTATATTAAAGAGCTTGAAAGTGAAATGTTCAATTATGCTAAAGATCTTGAATTTGAAAAAGCTGCATCACTTAGAGATGAGATTGAAAAAATTAAAAATGAAGAGATTAACTTTTAAT
>JAENWY010000185.1 GCA_016649775.1 Spirochaetaceae bacterium | reverse complement strand
GTTTACTTTCTCTCTCAAGTCCAATTAGTCCACCAAAAAACATTGCTAGAAGCAATCTTATAAGAATAGATACTAAATTAAATTGTCTTAAATAATCCATTTATTATGCTCCTATATTTCTTCAACATTAACTATTTCATCAAATTCAGAAAGTGCCATAATAATATCTGAATGTTTTCTAATAGTATTATTTAGTTGCATGTAAAAATTAGCTCCCATTAATGAATTTTGGTTACCAAAGTTGTTTATTACATCTACATCAAAAATTGATATATTAAGTGATTTAGTTAATTCTATTACATGTTTTAAAGACTTAATTGAACTAAATTCAAGATATACATTCATGTTTTTTGATTTTAGTAGAATTGAATCTTCGATTATAGGAAGAAATAGTAAACAGATAAATAGAAGTGCAAATCCAATTATTGCCCCCTCATAAAAACCTGCACCTAAAGCTAAGCCCATACAACCAGATGCCCAAAGTCCCGCAGCAGTAGTCATTCCTTTGATTTTATTGTTGCCAGATAGAATAATAGTTCCAGCTCCAAGAAAACCAATACCATTAATTACTTGTGCTCCATACCTACTTACGTCAAGGCCTATTCCAATTTGTTGGAATGATGAATTCCACAGTGTTTTAAGCATTGAATTTTCAAATTGCGCCAGAGTCATGGTTAATACTGCTCCTATACATACAAGCATATAGGTTCTAATACCTGCTGGTCTTTGTTTAATATTTCTGGAAAAACCTAATAATCCACTAAATAGTATTCCTAAAAATAAACGAATACAAAGTGATAATAAGTTAATTTCTCTCAATGTTCCTAATTCTAACATTGAAACCTCTCTTTTTTTAAGTTATCAGAAAATTATAACTCAATATTTTAATAAAAGATAGGATATTATTTTTCTCATTAATGAAAGAAATTTGATATATTTTCTAGAAAGCATAGACAATTTGACAAATAGTTAAATAAAATCCATTAGATAAATATTCCAAATAATATATAACTGAATAATTATGATAATAAATCAACCAGTTTTAATATAGTATTAAGTAAAACAAATAGTTTAAAAAAATTTAATTGAAAAATTAAATTTTTGGGTATACTATATAATATAAATTAAATAAATGTTTAATTATTTTTTTAATAAGGTATTGTTAGATGGTAAAAGTTCAACATTTCTTTTTATAAGGGTTAAATCTTCTTCTGAAACTATGCAAAGTTTATCAGCAATTTTCTCGATTTGGGTTGGATAATTTTTTTTTATTTCTAATTTACCTGTAACTAAATAATCAACAGAACAATTTAAAACTTTTGAAATTAAGATGATTGTACCAACCTTAGGGAATCGCAATTCAGATCGCTGTTTTTTTATTGTGTTATAGTCAATATTTGCAACAATTGCAAGTTTTTTAATAGATGTAAATGGGTTTAATTTATCAACTCTTTCCCAAAAATCTTTACCAGTTTGAGTTTGCATGAATCAATAATATCAAAATTTAAAAAATATGTGTAAAAAGTAGTATCAATTTTGTTGACGGGTGTAATATTATGCACTAAAATTAGTAATTAATATATTATTGGTGTAATAAATTACTCTATAATAATTGATTAAAGTCATTTATTTATAAAATCTTATTGATTTTATAAGGTTTCGGCTAGATTTCGTTTTTATTTGCTAACTAATAGTATTTTTTAATAAGGAAGCTTTTTATGGATATCAATAGATACAATTTTCAATATCAGGACTTATTTCAAGCTCCTTATTTTGTTGATAAGTCAGAGCTATTAGTGCTCCTAAATAATTCTATCAGTTCCAAAGATAAAAACTTCTGTTTTTCTTATCCTCCCGGTTTTGGTAGCACTCAAATCTTAAATATGTGTGAGGCTTATTTTTCAAAAGAATGTCAAACTAAGTTTATTTTTGACAATTTGAATATCAAGAAAGACTCGTCTTATTTAATACATTTGAATAAACATAATGTTATATATATAAATATGTTCCAAGACAGAAATTTGTATGAGGCCGTTAATGATTTAATTGCTCAACTTTGCAGTAAATATAATCTTGAAAATATTTATGATTACAAAAATTTATCTGAGTTATTTACAATTATAATGAATGAATGTCATGAAAAGTTTATTGTTTTGATTGATAATTATGATTACTTTTTTGATATTGACTCAAAACTCTATGAAGGAGATAAAAAAGTCTATCTAAAATTTCTGAAAAACTTTATTATTGATCAACCTTATATTGAGTTATCCATATTTTTTGGTATTTCAGAGATAAAAAGCTTATCAGAAGAATTAGATTCCCTGGAAATTAATAATTATAGCCTTTTTAATATAAAACAGGAGGGTTCATTTTTAGGTTTTAATAAAAATGATGTAGATAAGGTTTATAAAGAATATTTAGCTCTATTATTTAAAAAAGTAAAAATAGATAGAAATGAATTAGATATTTGGTATGGGGGGTTTTGCAAAGATACCTATAATTGCACTTGTGTGATAAAAGCATTAAAAGCAAACAAAATAATGGCTTATCAGAATACCTTTGCACTTCTTTTGATTATTTATTCTAAATCTAGTTTGAGTAAATTTAATTTCATGAAAATTCTAAATCGTATTCTTGATAATACTAATATAAAATTATCTAGCATAAAAGTTGATTCAGATGATATAAATCAAAAAGATTTTGCGAAGGATAAATTATTTAGAACTTTATTGTCTGAAGGTTTTTTAACTCTTGATGAGAACAATAATATAAAAATTCCAAATAAGGAATGTAGAGATTCAATGATTAAAGCTACATTAAAATTAATATAAAATCACCTTCAATTTTTAAGTAAAGAGGTAGATGAATAAATAAAATAAATTATGTGTTCCTAGAGTGATAATGTCCCATAAAGCTAAAATATTGTCAAAGAGTATTACAATGTGATAATCATGTACCCCTTTATCAACGACGATCAGTCTTTTTCTTTTTTATCTATATCTGTTTATACCAATTTAAAGAGCCCTTTCCTTTATTGATATTGAACTTTTAGAGAACAAAATAATAGAATACACTAGTGGTAGTTGGTGTAAAGAGATTCTTTTTCAGATGTGTAATTTACTTTTGTAGCTATAGAAGAGTATTTGGTTGCTGGATTATTTTAAAATCTATGCAAGCAAAGTGATAGTAATGTTCCAATATCAACTGTGTTGTCGTGTCTGAATCACCAGGAATTAGGTAAGATAAACTTCCAAGAGCTATTCTATCAACTCTTGGAAAATGTGCAAACCGTTTTGCTTTTCAATGTAATCGAAACTAGTTTTATCTATGTTCGTTGAGACTATTGCACATCTGAATATTCTCTACCTAGTGAAAAGCTTTTGTTTTCTATACTGCGAAATAAGATACTGCATTTTGTATAGAAGATATTACTATGGGAGTTCTCCACTGGTAAAAACCAAAACCAAACAATGAGAGAACTCCTAGAATTAATACTATCCAAAGGACAACTTTCAAAGCAATAAAACCCGCAGCACTTGACCCGAAAAGCACAGCAACAATAACAAACAGTACAATTAAATATATTATCATACATCCTCCTAAAAGAATATTTTACAGTTCGAAAAAGCTTTTATTGAGCTTTTAATAGTACACATATGAAACTTATATAAAAAAAGTATAAATCTATTCATAATAAAGAACAAGATAGCCAGTTATTATAACTCTGCACTATGTGTTCCTAATGGGATAATGTCTAATAAAGCCAAAATACGGCTAAAGAGCACTAATGGGGATGCAGAGGCAACCCCATTAGTGACGATGGTTAGTCATTGATTATTTTCCGTCTTTTTTATGATATATTCTGTAATTGCATAAAAATTTCTTTTCACAATATTGTTAAAATAATTTGTAAGAAAGAATAATAAATGTATGTATAATTAAACGTTCATATATGAAGAGAAGTGCTAGAGAATTTGTAAATTAAATGGAATTATGTGGATTTAGCTTGATTTATATCAATCTATTGAGTATATTTAAGTTGTAAATGGCACTTGGCCTCTCTCTTAATTAATTAAGGGGGTGTTCCGGTTTCGACTGGCATAGATCAGGCTGATGGCTGCAAGCAGAGCGCCAACTCTAAAAACTAGCAAAAAACAATTAACTGCTAAAAAAGACGAAGAATACTTCGAAACTGCAGAATACGCTTTAGCTGCTTAATAGCGCTTTAGTGTACAGGTCCACTTGGTGCCGCTCTTAACCATTTGAAACCTGTAATAATAGGGGCTTACCCGTATAGTTGTTAGTGATATACAGGGACATTAAAGCTAACTTGGTTGGGACAACGTTTGTCAATGTACAGCGTTCCTTCGACAAAATGATCATTGACTAAGCTTGTAGATGTCGTTGGGTGGCATGTTAGGACGGGGGTTCGAATCCCCCCACCTCCATTTATTTAATAAACTCCTTACTTAATTGTAGGGAGTTATTTTGTTTGCCATGCAGTGGTCTCCATCAAACATTATACACTATTCGATTCTGAATCTTAAATAGACATTGTGAAAAGAAGACACACAAAATAGCCCCATTAACTGGAGCTGTTTTGATTTAAATTGCTTTTTTATTATATTTTTTTGAAATCT
>JAENWY010000186.1 GCA_016649775.1 Spirochaetaceae bacterium | reverse complement strand
TTAATATAAGATAAGTAGAAGTGTTTGATAAATCAACACAATCACTAAATTTTATTTTTGATATATCAAAATTAATAATAAGGTCTGATTGATTAATAGTATTATTAATTTCTTCTTGAGCCTTCAATTCTTTTAAAATAGATTCATTTTTTATTTCTTTTATAACTATATTAGATTTATCAATATTGTTTTTTACTATTGTTAAATCTTTAAAATAGAAATTTATTAAACTTTCTAAAATATATGGTGATAAAGAAGGAATTGAGTCATTGGCTATTATTTTATCAAATATTAATACTTTATTGCTATCTTTAAGGTTGTTAGAATAGATTTTCAAATTATTAAAATTATTTAATCTATCTACTTCAACAAATATAATTTCATTTATTGAATTACCTTTTTGAAATATGGGAGTATAAAAATCATTATAATTTGATAGTAAAAAACTATCTATAAAATTCTTATAGATTTTAACATCAATTATATTTTTAGATTTAGTAGTAGTATTACTATTATTTAAATTACTTGGATAATCAATCTGTAAAGTATTATCTACATTTGTGGTAGATTTAAACTTAGATAGTTGCTTGGATTCCAGATCTATTTTAGTCTTTAATTCATCTATTTTAGTTTTATGTGAAAAACTATCATATGTAGAATAATTATTATTAGCTATCTCTACATAGTAAGAACTTAATTGTGCTTTATCAACTTCAATTTCAACCTCATATTTATTTTTCAAATAAGAGAATTTTTGTGCTTCATTAAGACTCATGCTATTAATTAAATATTTATTAAATATACTTAATACTTCTTCACATGCACTAGAATTAATATCAGAAATTGTTTTTTCAAAAATAGAATTTGTAATAGAAGTTACATCATCAAAAGATACTTTATCCATAACTGTAGCATTTTGAATTAATGGCACTATTGCGATTGTATAATTATCAGAGGAATAGAGATTAATTGTTAAAAGCAAAAATAATAATGATACAATAAACTTTTTCATAAAATTTTCTATTCCTGTTTGATATTATTCTTCTTGCAACCATTGAAGATAAGATTGCAAAAACCCATCAATATCTCCATCCATAACAGAGTTAACATTTCCCACTTGAAAATTGGTTCTATGATCTTTAACCATTGTATAAGGTTGAAAAACATAGGATCTTATTTGAGAACCCCAAGTTATTTCTTTTTTTGCAATGGCATTAGATTGATGTTCTTTTTCTCTCTGCACTTCATAATATTCATAAAGTTTTGATCTTAACATCTTAAAAGCAATATCTTTATTCATGTGTTGAGATCTTTCATTTTGACATTGAACTACAATACCTGTTGCATAGTGAGTTATTCTAACAGCACTATCTGTTTTATTAACATGTTGCCCGCCAGCTCCACCTGCTCTATAGGTATCTAGCCGATAATCTTCAGGTTTAATTTCTATTTCAATATTATCATCCATAACAGGAGATGCATAAACGCTAGCAAAAGAAGTATGACGTCTTTTTTGAGAATCAAATGGACTTATTCTAACTAATCTATGAACTCCCGCCTCACCTTTCAAATAGCCAAAGGCATGTGGACCTGAAATTTGAATTGTAGCACTCTTAAGACCTAGACCATCTTCTTGTATATCTAAGATAGAAGATTTATAGTTATTTTTTTCACACCATCTTAAATACATTCTAAGAAGCATATTAGCCCAATCACTAGCATCATCACCACCAGCACCTGAATGAATAGTTAAAAATAAATCATTATTATCAAATTTTCCATTTAAAAGTGTACTTATTTTAAGAGGTTCAAAAGTTTTTGCAAGGACTTTTATTTGTTCAACAATATCAGATGGATCATCATCTGTATCATCTTCATATAATTGTATAAACTCTTTTATGTCGTTAATTTGATTAATTATATCTAACCAAGGTTCATATTGTTCTTTTAAAATAGTAAGTTTATTGAAAATGCTTTGAGTATCTTTATTGCCATCCCAGAAGGTTGGAGATGCACACTCTTTTTCTAAAGTGTCAATTTCTTCTTTGATTTTAGAGTCTTCAAAGACGCCCCCAAACTTTTTCAGATTCACTACATATGTTATCAAATACTGCTTTATTTTCTATAAACATAAAAATTACTCCTAATTTTTTCTAACGTCTTTCGATTCTAAGTTTTATTGCTAAGTCTACAAACTCTCCAGCTTTTATGCTTAAATTCCAAGTTGGTGCAAAGAATGAAAATTGATATAACTTTTCTTTTCCCACTGTGGTATGTCTTTCTAAAAATATATTTTTAGAAAGAAGCGAAAACATTGTGGGAGAAGAAATTGTTATTCTAGCTTTATTCATTTTATCTGTTATTTTAAAAACATTAACACCTTCTTCAACACTCATATTATCATCTAAATTACATAACTCATCATTTATACTAAATATTAATGAATTTTTATAATAAGGAAAAAATGTTAAAGGTATTTCAACACCAGCTTTAAAATTCATATCCTTGGAGCTTGTATTTTCTATTCTTTGATAAAATTCAATTTCATTAGAACTCAATTTATAGTGTCGTGAAAACTTTAAAGGATAATTATCACATTTAGAACAAATTAATCCAAATTCTAAATATTTTTTATCTAAGGTTTCTAACTCATAATTTTTCTCAATATCCTGATTGTCTTTCATCTTATATTCAGCCATATTATAATCGCTATCTAATATAATTGATTTAAAAACTTTCAGTTTTTTACCAGGAACAACTAAATCAATATCCTTAAAAAAGGGACCCTTTGGGACAATTGCATCAGCAAAATTACATTCAGCTGGATAATATTTTAACTCTAAAAGACTTCCATCCTTTGGATCAATTATTGTATTTATGGTTTTACCACTACTCATAACTTCATCAAGTCCATCTTTATCTACATCAAGTACATAAGGATAAGAAAAAGATTCAAGAGAGTTTAAAGTCTTTTCTATTTTAATTAAGTATTTCCATAAATTTGCTCTGACATCACCCCTTAATAAAGAAGCATTTGCATCACAAAGAAAAGGAGCTCCACAATGAATTTTTGGAATAAGTTTTAAAATTTTCTTTTTTATATCACGATCTTTTTTATAATGACGTGCTATGTCATTAATAGATAATAATCTATTATATAGATAACTTAAACCATAGTCTTTTGATAGAACTTCTTGAATTGATTCATCACTTGTTAACAAGGAATCAAAACCATACCAGCCTTTATCCAGATAATTAATAGGAAGAGGTTTATTTTTATACTTTTCTTCAATTAATTCATCTAGAGACAATAAACTATCACTAAATAGTAAGTCAGTTAATCGAGCCATCTCTTCAGGTTTAATTCCACCTTGGAGAAGTTGATTTAAATTAATCATTGCTAAATTATTTTTATTGCCATTATTTGTATCTTTGATTATTTTATACAATTCATCAAAATTAATATCAGCTAGGGAATAAGCCATGATAGCTTTTGATATAGATGCATTTGGAGGAAGTATAACTATACTTTTCCCTAGTTCTTGCATCCTAAAAGGGCTTTTTAAATCACTCTGAATGTTAGGGCTTTCGCAAGAAACAATAACATTTTCAATCTTACTAAGATTCAATGAACTAATTAGAGAAGGATCCCAGATTTCACCATAACACCAAAATGTTTTTGCAAGCATTTTGTATCTTTTGCTAATTATGGTTGTTGCTTTTTCAATTTGTGTCACTCTATCAGAAGGAGGCACTAAAGGTAATATTGCTTGATAATAACTACCTGTTAATATTTCTAATTTACCTAGTTTAACTAGATTTTTTATAAGCATATTAACTTCTTTGTGATTATTATCAAGCCACTCTATCATACTACCTGTCATATAAAGTTGCAGTGAAGCCTTATCTCTATTATAAACCTCGGTTAAAAAAGGTTTTAGAGAATCATCAAGAGCTCGTTCGTAAACTCTATTAGGACTTCCATGAGGAATTTGACTATAACATCCAACAATATATGACATGTATTAACTTTGCTCCTTAGCGGCGAGTGATAATACATTTAGAAGGGCAAGCTTCAGCAGCCTCCGCAATCTGAGAATGTGGTTTATCATTATCAAATGTAGAGAGGAAATTTTCTACACTACAACCTGATTCTGGGAATTTCTTCTCACAAATTTTGCAGCCTATACAACCTACACTACATTCTTTTCTCACCTTACCACCATTTTCATGATTGTTACAAGCTACTACATATTCACTATCATCATCAACTAGTTTTATTACATTATGTGGACAAATGTCTACACATTTTCCACATGATATACACAATTCACGATCAACAACTATATCACCTTTACTATCTTTTGAAATAGCTTCAACGGGACAAACGCTAATACATGAACCGAGATGCATGCACCCATCTTTACAAGTACTATCTCCATCAAATAAAATAGCTGCTGCATTACAATCAGTAACACCTTGATAATCAAAGTCTCTATTTGTTACATCACAATTTCCTTGACAGAAAACAAATGCAACCTTTTTTTTACTACTCATCTCAACATTTTGACCAAGAAGATCACCAATTCGTGTTGCTACTTTTGGTCCACCAACTGTGCAAAGATTTAAAGC
>JAENWY010000309.1 GCA_016649775.1 Spirochaetaceae bacterium | reverse complement strand
TTATTGACTCTGTGGCAACTAGTTATCAAGAAGCTATTAATAAATATAATATAAATGAACCTGATGTAATTTTTTCTGATATTGTAATCCCAGGTGGTTCTGGGATTGAGTTTATTGAATATATTAAAAATCTAAATTATAAAGGGCTTGTTGTTGTTGTAAGTGGGTATGATAATTTTTCATATGCCCAGAAGGCCCTAAAGTTAGGTTGCTTTGATTATTTATTAAAACCAATATTTAGAAATGATTACTTTTTTATGCTTGATAAAGTCAAAAATAGCATTAAAGGTTCTAGTATAGTTAAAAATGAATATTATTCTGAACAATTACCAGCATATATAAAAAAAGCAATGGAAATAGTTGAAAGAAATTATGACCGTGATATCATTTTAGATGATATTGCATATTCTTCTGGTGTATCAGCGGCCTATCTTTCTTCAAGTTTTTCAAAGTATGTGAATATGACATTTATTGATTTTGTTAAATACTATAGAGTAGCTGTTGCTTGTTTATTTTTAAAAAATGTAAATCTAACTTTAGCAGAGATTGCTGAGAAAGTTGGATTCTGCGATGCCTCTTATTTAACAAGATGCTTTAAACAGATTAAAGGTGTTGCTCCTGGAAAATATCGAAAACAACTTATAGAAAAGAAAAAAAGTGAATAACTTATTTCCTTCAAAATTAAATAAAGTTACAAAGCGCAGAATTAGAAAATTCTGTCTAGTTTTATCATTTCTTTTATTTTTTATTATTATTCTAGCTGGATATATTAGACTTGATATTACAAAAGATATGCTTAGTCTTCAGCAACAATTTTTAGCAAAATATGTTCTAAATCTTGAAAATGAAATTACTTCTCCTTTTTTATTGGCCATTGAAAAAATTTCTATTGTAACAAAATATGCAAATATTGATAATGTTGAAGATATTCAAGATTCATTAAATACTTTTAGGGCTAATAATTCAAGTTTTGTAAGAGATATAGAAATTATCAAATCAATTCCTAATTCTGATGAATATTTGGAAATCTCACCTTATTATGTTAAGTCTCTTAATTATCAAGATTTGAAGTATTATGATATTATTAAAGATATAAAGTTAGATTCAATCGCAACTAGTGATGGTTATCGTTACTCAAAATTACAAGCTTTTAGAGATGATATGTCTTTATCAACCTTGATGCCTATATTGGTAAAAATTGATAGTACTCCAGAACACTCAGAAGCTATGGCAATAATTATTTGTGATATTACAAATATCTTATCCTCCTTGAAAAATAATTATTCATTTTCTTCATTAGGAGAAGACGTGAAATTAGAGGTATCTATATATGATCAAAATTATCAATTATATGAAACTTCAAAGAATTTAATTTTAAATAAATATAACGTACTTTATTTAAATAATTCTTTAGCTAATTACAATGGTTTTGATAGCTCTCTTGGCTTGTTTTCAAAAATTGATGAAACCTCTCAAACTATGTTGGCCTTTAATGATGATTTTGGCTTATATTTTTCTGCATCAATTCCAATAAATTATATTAGAAAAGATTCTAAGAAATTTTGGAATTATATAATGTTCCTCAGTATAATTTGTTTAATAGTAGTTATTGTAATAATAAAATTTCTTTTTAATGTTGCGAATGAATATAAAAAGTACGAAATTAAAGAAGCTGAGGCAAAATTTGATTCTTTACAAGCTAGAATGAATCCTCATTTCTTGTTTAATTCATTAGATAGTGTTTCTTATGCTATAGAAGACAAGGATGAAAGGGGGGCTCTTAAAAGCTTAAAATCTTTATCTTATATTCTACGTTTTGATTTAAGAGATACTGATAAATTAATCCCTCTAACTCAACAAATTAAATACATAAGAAATTATATTAATTTACAAGAAATTCGATATAGTAATAGATTCTCTTTTGACTTTGATATTATGATAGATGAAAATTTAGAATTAGACAATATTTATATACTGAAATATTGCATTCAACCGCTTGTTGATAATTGTTTTAAACATGGAGTATATAAAAAATCTGAACATATGAATATTAAAGTTACATATAGAAATACACAAGATTCTTTAATAATTTGTGTTATTGATGATGGTCCTAATATCACAGAAGCTAAAGCCAAAGAACTTAATTCTATATTTAGTTCTACTATTACTAATAAAGATTTAGCTACACAAGGAATGCATCTTGGTTTAAAAAACATTCATCAAAGAATTAGGTTGCTATTTGGTTCTAAATATGGCCTACAACTTTTAGAAGTTGAAAAAGGTTTTTCAATACAAGCAATAATTCCATTGTATCCAAAACACTTTATGGAATAAAAAT
>JAENWY010000279.1 GCA_016649775.1 Spirochaetaceae bacterium | reverse complement strand
TACTATTATATATCCCCTCTTTTTAATGGCATACTCATACATCTAGGACCACCACGACCTCTGCTTAATTCAGAACTAGGTATTGTTAATACTTTAATTCCATTATCTATTAAGAGTTGGTTGGTTGTAATATTTCTATCATAAGTAATAATACGTCCTGGAGAAATACATAAGACATTAGAACCATCATTCCACTGCTCTCTCTCCGCTACTACACTATCACTACCACCACAATTAATAAGAGTAACCTTATCAAGCTTAAGTGTTTCTTTTAAAATATCCTCTAACTTACCATCAAGTTCTTCAACCTTAAAAGGTTTTTTATCAGCTTTTGTTAGTTTAAACACTCTAAGTGTAGAAATTATTCCAGGATGAATAATAAATTTATCAATATCTGCTTGAGTAAATACTGTATCTAAGTGCATGAAGGCTCTAATATTTGGAATATCAAAAGCCAGTATTGTATCAATAGTACTCTCTTCATCTTCAAATATATTTTTAGCTAAGAGTTCACAAGCCTCTGGTGTAGTTCTTTGAGAAAGACCTACGCCAAGAATATGATTATTAAAGTTAAATATATCACCACCTTCTATACAATAGGGAAGAGAGGGATCATAGTAAAAATTAATCTTTTCACCAAATGATTGATGAAATAATAACACATACTTATCATAAAGAGTTTCTCGCTTACGAGTAACACTATACATATGATTTAAAGACACCCCATTACCAATAGAAGCAAAAGGATCTCTTGTAAAATATAAATTGGGTATAGGATCTGTTACAAATCTAGTTTTTTGCTGAACCAGTTTCGATAGCGGATGTTTTACCATACCACCTAAATCATAGTCTTTAATACCAGACATAGTTCTAAGTACTAGTTCTTTATTATCTTCAATATCCATAAGATATTTAAAAAGAACATCTTTGTAGGCTCTAGCAATACTTCCAGAAGAAGCAATAAAGTCACGAATAAAAGATTCCTTAATTGTTGGATCTTCTATAACATTTGCCATCATGTCTTCAAGATAAACAACTTCAACACCATTATTAGTTAATAAATCAGCAAAGGAATCATGCTCTTGTTGGGTTACTTTTAAAAAAGGAATATCATCAAATAATAATTTAACTAGATAATCTGGAGTTAAATGTTCTAATTCTACACCAGGCCTATGTAATAATACCTTCTGTAATTGCCCAATTTCACTTTTTACGTTTATACTCATAAAAAGAATATTAGACCCTTATATTTATTATTACAATGCACTAATAAATAAGTGAAAATTAATAATGAAATAGATTAGCAAGGAACCTCACGGGTCCGACCTATCGTCACACCTTATGTACTACCCTGACTCAATGGTCAAGTACTATATGATTCATACAGAGTTTAGTACAAAGTTATATTAATACTCTTAACTATTTATGAATGATTTATTACAAACCTCCCCTATAATGATAAATTCTTTTCTTCTTATACCATCAGACTTTACTACACACGCTCAGTAACTTACATTTGGTTTCCATGCAGTTAAAGGCCTTTGTCACTTTTTGTAGACTTAATCTGTGTGTATAGCCTTATAATCAGTTTCTGTTCGTAAACTCAGAATTTTGCTAATTGATTTCTTCAAACATAACCTCACAATTATGTACTTACCATTCGCTAGTGGTTGATTTGTAGCCTTCTAAGACTCCGGATTACTCACTGGGGACTTGGCACCACCAAGAATTTACCCATTCAGTGCAAACAAAAAACTCTGATTACAAAAGTTTCAGAGTTATATAAGTGAATTAAAATTTCTAATATTACAATTTAATTTTATTGGCGATAGGAATATTCAACTTTTACAGTAGATGTATAGTTAACAGAAGGGATAACTGATAAGTCTTTTACGTAATAACCAATTATTCATTGCTTTAATGTAGGATATCTATCCTCAGAAACACGCGTAATGAGCTTAAGTTGTGAACATTAATTTTTAAATAGAAAGCAGCTAAATTAGCAGATTCTTCATTAGCACCTGCATTAATATATGAATATAGATTAGAAGAAGTTCTCTTATAATTAATTTGATAATAGAAGGCATCATCAGTTGATGTTAAATACACTTTAGGAATTAAACCTGTATCATAGTTATCGTTATCGTTACCATTAAATTCCACTACAAAAGAACTAGTGGTAACAAATATCATCAGACCCAATGTTTTATTTAGGTTACCAGCACTTCTTCTAATAATGAAATTATCAGTTTTAAACACTTTAGATAAATCATAAGATTCTTCATTTAATATATTACCATCAGATAAACTTCTTTCATTATATATTAGAGAAAATAAAAGCAAAATTATTCTTAGCTTTTAATATTCCTCGGATTTTCATACTACTTATTCTCCTCATTATTATGCACTCTTTCTGGTAATTTGATACCTAAATGATAAGCTATATAATTTGAGAATTAAAGAGTTTCTACATGCTTTTAAGTGAAATTTACGTACAAAATGTAACATTTTTGTATTTATTATATGTAGGACTATACTGTTCGGATCCAACATTTATCTGAATAGAACCTGAAATTTAATCATAACCCGTATGGCTAGTATATAATTGTTATTATTTCAACAATTTTACTTATAATTATTTTCAGTTTGCAAGTAAATAGCAAATAGTTATCCATTATTTTGTCCAAATGTTAGCATTTTGTTGTTCGGCTTTGAGTGGCCCCTAGCAGGTCTATTAGCAATCTGTCGGGAATTTGACTACAGACCCAAAATTAC
>JAENWY010000206.1 GCA_016649775.1 Spirochaetaceae bacterium | reverse complement strand
TCAAAAACTCTACAAAAAGGCGAAAAAGAATTTGAAAAGATGGTTCCAAACATTCTTAGAGGCAAAGCAAAAATGATTCCTGGTAGAATGGCTTTTACGCTTTATGATACATATGGTTTCCCTATTGAACTAACTAAAGAATTTGCACTTGAAAAAGGTTTAAGTGTTGATGAAGAAGGCTTTAATCTAGCTTTTGAAAAACACCAAGAACTAAGTAGAGCTGGCTCTGATAAACAATTTAAAGGTGGTTTAGCAGATCATAGTGAACAAACCACCGCTCTGCATACGGCAACTCACCTTTTACATGCAGCTTTAAGAGAAGTACTTGGAGATCATGTTGGTCAAAAAGGCTCAAACATTACCGTTGATAGACTTAGATTTGATTTTACTCATACTCAAAAAGTAACGAATGAAGAATTACAAAGGGTTGAAGATATTGTTAATGAACAAATTCAACGACAACTTGAAGTTAAAGTTGAAACAATGAGTCTTGAAGAAGCTAAAGAAGCAGGTGCAATTGCATTCTTTGATAGTAAATATGGTGAACAGGTTACGGTTTATTCTATTGGTGATTTTTCAAAAGAAGTTTGTGGTGGACCTCATGTTAAAAATACAAAAGATATGGGCAAATTTAAGATTCAGAAAGAACAATCTTCCTCTGCTGGTATTAGACGAATCAAGGCTATATTAATAAAAAGCTAATGTTTAAAAAATAGATAAAAAATAGATAAAAAAACTGAAAGTTGTAAAAACTTTCAGTTTTTTTTCAAACAAGATTAAAAGTTAAAATTAGCTTTTTATTAATTCTTATTTATCATCATCATCATCGTCATCATCAACATCATTGTATAACTCATAGTCACTAATGTTTTTAGAAGCTAATTGTCCACAAGCTCCATTGATATCACGACCCTTAGTATAACGTCTTGTGTAAGATACTCTAAAATCATCTAGAAAAGCAGTAAATTTTTTTATCTCTTGAGTGGTTGGGGTTTCAAAAGGTAAATCCTCTGCAGGATTCCAAGGAATCAAGTTAACTACAGCATCTAAATTCTTTGTAAAGTCTGCAAGTCTATTTGCAGCATACTCATCAACATTAACACCACTTAACATACAATATTCAAGGGTAAATCTTTTACCACCCTTATGTTGGAAGTTAAGTAAAGCACGTCTTAGTTTATCTAGTGGATAAAGGTTATTAACTGGCATTAAGCTAGATCTTGTTCTATCATCAGCTACTACTAATGAAATTGCAAGTTTAATAGGAAGTCCTGTTTCTGCTAATTTATTAATACCAGGTATGATACCACAAGTGCTAATTGTAATTCTTCTTAGACTAATGTTGTAAGTATCTTCATCATGGAAATAATGAATTGATCTCAATACATTTTCCATATTGTTCATTGGCTCACCCATACCCATATATACAATATGTGATATTGGTGTAATGTTGCTTAGATGAACATATTGTTCAATAATTTCTTCAGTAGATAAATTTCTTGCCATGCCCATTGTAGCTGTTTTACAGAATTTACATCCCATAGCGCAACCAACTTGAGATGATAGGCAAGCTGTTTTCCTATCATTCTTATCTGTTAATAATACACATTCAATAACATTTCCGTCAAATAATTGTATTGCTAATTTAGTGGCACTGCCTTCAACCTGAGTTTCAATAACTTTTGAGGATGCAACACTTGGCATTTTTGCAGTTAATTCTTCTCTGAGACCCTTTGATAGGTTAGTCATTTCATCGAAGGTAGTTGCACCTTTTACTAACCATTGGAAAATTTGTTTTCCCTGGAATTTCTTATCTAAATTTAGTGCTTCTGAAATTTGATCTGCACTTAAACCAAATAAAGAAAGGGGTAATTTGTCGTTCATTTCTATTTCTGTCTCCTGTATTAAAGTAATATAATATAAAAAGATATAAAATAATAGATGATTGAAAATACAATTCAATTTTAAGGAGAAAAAAGAATTTATTTAATTAGCGGTCTAAATTTTCTTAAAATAATGCAATTTTGTTGTTTGTAAATAGTCTTTATATACTTAATAAAGGCATTAAAATACATTGTCTCTATGTTTGTTCTTTAATTATTTTACTTATGGTATAATGACCATGATAAAAAAATTAATTTTAGGAGATAAATTATGAAAAAAAGATTTTTAGCGTTATTCGCAATTGCAGCTCTTATCGTGGCTCCCTCTTTTGGCAGCATTTTAGATAATACTACTCATTCAGAGTGGAGTGCTGGTATATCTTTAGGTACTAATTCAGGTGCTCAAGTTAATTATAGAGTAAATGATCAATTAACTACAGAAACTATTTTAGGTTTTGGTGCTCTTAATACAAATTTAAATGTAGAATATTATGGCATGTACAAAGTAAATGAATTTAGAATAAATGATGCTATGTTTAATGTTAACACTGGATTAGGAGTATCATTTGGAACAAATTTCTCAGATACTGTTTCTATTGCTCCTTTAGCAGCTGGTGAAATTACTTATAGTTTCGATGATGAGTTCCCTCTTGATATTGGTCTTCGGGCAGGAATTGGCCCTGAATTCAAATTTATAAATAATATATTAATTTTTGGTCCATCTTGGAATGCCGGTTTATATGGTTTGTGGAGATTTATTTAATATAATATAAATCAATATTTTATAAAAAATAGAGGAGCAGTTGAAATAATACTGCTCCTTTTGCATTTTAAAATTGTTTTAATTAAAAAATCATTATAAATTTCATCGAGAAATTTATATTTTTTAACATAATTTATAGTAATATGTCTCAGTATAATTCTCAACTTTGGCTATTCAAACTGGCTAGATTCTACTATTAATTACCAATGTTCACAACTTAAGCTCATTACGCGTGTTTCTGAGGATAGATATCCTACATTAAAGCAATGAATAATTGGTTATTACGTAAAAGACTTACCAGTTATTCCTAAAGTTGTGAGCATTGAATAAAATAAGTAAAAATTCACTTCCTCGTTACAACCTGCGCGGGAATTTGTGTATAATATATTGTATCAATAATTTTATTTATAATTTGATAAGCAACAAAATCATTTTTATCAACTTGTGTAAAGTGTTATCTTAATAATACTTCCCTTGTAATCAGGTTTTTTTCTTTGAGAGTTAATAATATTTTGAATGTCAAAGCATTTGAAATAAAACTATTAAAATGCAAGTTTATAGAAACATTCCAGATTTGATATTCTTTTCATTAGTATTTAGAATACCAGAGGGATTATATATTTCTCGCTAGTTACATCAAAAAACTATATAGAATTTTCAGTATACAAGTCTAAATTGTGGCAACTTTAAAAAATCTTAGTATTCAAAACTATTATTAATTAAGGGTGATTGGCATGAAATTTACTTAAAAAAGAGAAAAATGAGCAAGTTAATAGAAAAGAATAGATGCAAAAACAAAATATAAAAGTTATTTACGGATAATCTGTATATTAAATTGTAGGAAAATATTATTTTTATTTGTTACTATGAATATAATTATAGGTTCTCTTTTTATAGTAACTTACAAATTCTGTATAAATACTTAGTATTATAATTTTCTTTTCTTATTCTTTTACTTATGATATAATAAACATGATCAATAAAAATAACTTTTAGGAGAAAAATTATGAAAAAAAGATTTTTAGCTTTAGTTGCAATTGCAGCTCTTGTAATGGCTCCAACTTTTGCGGATGTGTTAGATAGCGCAAAAACATCAATGGAAAATGTTCAATCTAAAATTATGGACAATACAACACATCCAAAGTGGAGTGCTGGTTTATCTTTAGGAACTAATTCAGGTATTCAAGTTAATTATAGAGCAAATAATGACTTAACAATGGAAACAATTGTAGGTTTTGGTGTACCAACTCCAGATTTAAATGTTGAATGTTATGGTATGTACAAAGTTAGTGACTTTCAAATTAATGATGCTAGGTTCAACGTGAATGCTGGCTTAGGTGTTTCTGTAGGATATGACTTTGATAGTCAATTCAATGTAACTCCTTTAGTTGCTGGTGAAATTACATATA
>JAENWY010000073.1 GCA_016649775.1 Spirochaetaceae bacterium | reverse complement strand
TTTGAAAAAGATATTGCTAATTTACAAACTACTAACACAAAAATCATTGCAGGGAATAATAGATGGAAGAAATTAATATCTACATTAAGTCCACCTTTTGTTACTGAAGCTGCAGCTCCAACTACAAATAATACATTTAAGATATCTGCTCCAAGGACATTACCTATTGCTAAATCACCATATCCTTTTCTTGCCGCTGTAATAGCTGTAATTAATTCAGGTAGACTTGTTCCAAAAGCAACAAGAGTAGCTGCAATAATGGTTTCTGGGATATTTAATCTAATAGCAAATTCTTGTACAAAAGGTATTAATACTTTTGAAGATAATACTACTATGAAAATTCCTAAAAATAATTTTATTAAAAGTGAAAGAGTTGAAGCATTAATTTTACCATCCGTTCCATCTAAATCAGTAGAGGACTCACTATTTTTAACAGATTTTATAGTGCGTATAATATACAAAACTAAAAGAGCTAAAAAAGCAAAGCCCATAAACTGGGGAATATTACCACCATGATTAAAAGATTTAAAACCACCACCAAAAACAAATGCGGTAATAATAAGGAGCATTCCTGCACCAAATTGAATCCAACTCTGTCTTCTGACTACTTCTTTTTTAAAAGGGAGAGGGTTTATTAAAGTTGCAATACCAAGAATTAATCCAGTATCACAAATAATTGAACCAACAGCATTCCCCATTGCTAAATCTGGAAAGCCATTAACTGCAGCTAGTACAGAAACTGTAACTTCTGGTAAAGTAGTACCAAGACTTACAATTGTTGCGCCAATTAGCATTTTGGGAACACCCCATTTTGTAGAAATGCCAACAGCTTCTTCTACAAGAATATCAGCCCCTTTTCCTAAAACAAAAAGACTAACTCCAATAACGGCAATTAGTATTAACATTCCTACAAATCCTTGCGGAATTTGTGGAATTAATTCATCTAGTATTTCGTCTATCATAGTGACTCTTATTATAATATAAATTTTAAAATTAATACATCAAAAAAAGGAATATGAGAGTTAAAATTTGTCTAATTATCACTGTTATCATCAATAACTCGTTTAATATCACTATATGTAAATCCTATACGTAACAAATAATTAATTAATTTTTCTTGATTATCACTATACTTCAATCTCGTCTTTTCATAAGCTTTTTGTATAATATCTTTTTGCATTTCATCATCAACAATATTTGAATATATTTCTTGAGAAATTGAATATGAAATACCTTTTTGTAAAAGGCGTTGTACAATCATAGCCATGCCTTCTGGTTTTTTTCTCAAACGAGATAATATAAAGAACTCTGTAAATCGTGTGTCATTTAGAAAATTCTTTTTCTTTAGATAAGTCAAAGTTTGATCAATTTCAGACTGTGAAAATTTTCTTTGTTTAAGTTTATTGGTTAATTCAAATGAAGAATGTTCCCTTCTAGATAATAAATCGATAGATTTTTTCTGACATAAATAAATCCGATGAAGAGAATATAGAAAATCATAACCATCTTGGTTTATTTCATCACCACTATATAATTCAAGATTAGGGTAATTCTCTAATAAATAATTGGGGACAAAAAAAGGAGAGCTCTCCTCTGGTGTGACTGTAAAGCCATCCAAACTTGCTCTCCTCTCGATTGTTGCAACAACCATAATATATAAATATTAACGTTTGCTGAATTGGAACTTTCTACGAGCACCCTTTTGACCGAATTTTTTACGTTCAACCATACGAGCATCACGAGTCATGTATCCAACTGCATGTAATGCACTTCTATTGTCTTCGTTAATATCACAAAGAGCTCTAGAAATACCATGACGGCAAGCACCAGCTTGACCTGAAACACCACCACCTACAACATTAATTAAAATATCATATTTATCAACATTTTCTGTTACTTTTAAAGGTTGTTGTAATAAAGTAATCATTAATGGGTTAGCAAAGTAATCTACTGCTTCTTTACCATTAACGATAATAACACCATTACCTTCTCTAACATAAACACGAGCAGTTGAAGTCTTTCTACGACCAACACCAGTACCAAGATTAATTTTACTTGTAATTGTTTTCTTTTCCATTTTACTGATCTCCCTTAAATTTCTACTGCAATAGGTTTTTGAGCCATATGAGGATGATCTGCACCTGCATAAACTTTAGAGTTTGTGAATAATGCACGACCTAAAGGTCCACGAGGTAACATACCTTTAAGAGCATGTTCCATTGGGAAACATGGTGTTCTATCAAGCATATCAGAATAGTTAGTAGCACGGAAACCACCTGGAAAGTTAGAGTGACGGTAATACATTTTATCTTCAAACTTCTTACCTGACATCTTAGCTTTGGTAGCATTAATAATAATTACGAAATCACCCATATCTTGGTGAGGAACGAATTCTGGTTTATTTTTCCCGCGGAGAATACGTGCAGCAGCTACAGCAACATGACCAAGTTCCTTGCCCTCTGCATCAATAATATACCACTTTTTCTCCATAGTAAGTGGTTTAACAAAAATAGTTTTCATCGAAAATACCCTATTTGTAGTAGGTTACCCTACTTCTTATATTGTTTGACAATAAATCAAAGATTTATCATCTGACAGACTTACAAATCCTATGCTGCTTCACTAATATTAATTTTTCCAATTCCAAATAAATGAAACAAAAAACTAATAAAAAAGTTAACAGTGACAATAAAATTTAAGTTTATCCAATTAGTTAATATTGTTTGAAATTAGTATAACCCCTTAGGAAAGGTCGGGTTAAAAGAGGTTTGAGCTTCCTACAACTCTACCTAAAAACTAACAAATATTAATTTTGGACTTAAATAAACCAGTAAAAAAGTAGTCCTATTTACTTCAATCAATAGTTGAGTTCCCATGATTTTAGTAAATATAATTTCTTAGTCACTAACAAGATATCTATTATTCACCCTAGGATATCTAGTAGTCAGGTCTGATTAGCTTACGAACATCCGACTAAAAGTCTTCAATTCCTGTCTTTTAAGTTCTAATTCAATTTGCGCACAAAGCTTAATTGACTTTATGCAACACCTAAATTTTTAACATATATGTAAATATTTGTCTAGAGATAAAAGACCTTTTTGACAATTATATCTTTCTTAATAAAGAATATATTTTTTTATTATATCTTTGTGAATTTTGCATATTTTGCGATGTATTTTGCAATAACTCCTGTATCATATTCAACTTCAATAATTTTTCTACCATTTTTGTTGATACTACTTACTATCTGTCCTTCACCTTTTTCCTTATTATTTACTCTATCTCCAACATTATATCCAACAGCTTCATCATCATTTTTTTCAAATTCAAAACTTTTTGAAGATACTCCAAATCCTTTATGAATTAAACTCGATGGATCTTCTGGAAAATTAGAATTATTTTTATAAATATTAGGTTTAGTTCTTTCATGCTTTATTCCATGACGAGGCGCATGAGTATAGCGTTTTTCATCAAGTAAATTATAATCTCCACGATTATTTAAATACTTACTAGCTTTATCATCCCAAGAGGATGGTGATTTATGATTAGGAAAACCAATAACTTCTACTTGATCTTCTTCAATTTCATCTAAGAATCTTGAAGGAAGTCTATCATATTCCATTCTACCCCAAACTCTTCTAGATTTTGCACTAAATAAGTACAAATTAAACTTTGCACGAGTTGCTGCAACATAGAATAAACGTCTCTCTTCTTCTATGCCCTCTTCATCATCACTCATGCTATTTGGAAATAGTTTTTCTTCTAATCCAGCTACATAAACATCTTCAAACTCAAGACCTTTAGTATTATGAATTGTAATTAATGTTACGCCTTCTTCTTGAGGTTCCTCATTTAAACCTATTTTAGTTCTATCTAAAGTTACTTCTTCAAGGAAAGTTAAAAGACCTTTTTCGGTTGATGGATATTCACTAATTGCATTAACAAGTGAATTCAAGTTTTCTACTTTAAAGGTATTGTTCTTTTTATCTTCATTCATGAAGTGTTGAATCAAACCTAGTTTATCAAGAAGATATTTTACCCCATCTCCAAGATTTCCTTCATCAATCATATTATAAGATTCTTCCATTGTTGCAATAAAGGTTTTAACACTATTTGTACATCTTGCAGATAAAACATTCTGCGTCACAGCTTTATTCATTGCTGCAAACACATCTCCGTTAGAAGAAGGTAAAAAATTTTCAATCTTTTCAACTGATGTCGGGCCAATGCCTCGAGTTGGTTTATTGATCATACGTCTAAAATTAACAATATCTCTTGAATTTACAAATAATTGTAATAAAGCTAGAGCATCTTTTACTTCTTCACGATCATAGAACTTTAGTGCACCAACTATTTTATAGGGTATATGACGTTTAGTAAAAAGTGTTTCAAAGGCAGAAGATTGTGCATTAGTTCTATATAAAATAGCACTATTACTAAAATTCTGATTTCTTTTTAAAATAGAATATACTTTATTAGCCTCGTCCACTTCATCGTTAACATAATACAGCTGAGGCTTACTACCCTTGCCATTATCTGTTCTAAGAACTTTTTCATGTCGATTAGAATTATGTTTAATAACTGATGAAGCTAAATCTAATATGTTACTAGTTGATCTATAGTTTTGCGCAAGTACAATGCTTTTTGTATTTGGAAATACATTTGGAAAAGACAGAATATTTTCAATCTCTGCTCCACGAAAACGATAGATACTCTGATCATCATCACCAACTACACAAATAAAAGTTGAAGGAGAAACTAATCTCTTTAACAATTCAAATTGAGCAACGTTAGAATCTTGATACTCATCAACTAAAACAACCTTAAATCTTCGTTGGATGAAATCTCTAACATTTTGATTTTCATCCATTAATCTTGAAGGTATTGTAATTAAATCTGCAAAGTCAACATTTCCTACTTCTCTTAAAGCCTTCTCATAGACCTCAAAAAATCTTCCAATATTAGGTTCTATACTAAGTTCACTAAGCCCTTTGCTATAAGGATTTAGGCCCATATCCTTAGCTTTTAAAATAGCTTTCATAATGGGCTTTAAATCCTTAGATGTCATACTAGAATATCTTGTTCTTAACAAAGAAAGAGAATCTGAATCATCATAAATAGTAAAGCCAGGTTGTAGTCCAGCTTCATTAGTAAAACGTCTAAGAAGCCAAACACCAAAAGAGTGAAAGGTTCTGATATTAAAGGATGATGGATCTTCTTGGGGAAGCATATCTAATACCCTGTCTTTCATTTCTTTTGCAGCTTTATTTGTAAAAGTGACAGCCAAAATATTCCAAGGGTTATAATGAAGTTCTTGAATGCAATAAGCAATTTTAGTAGTAATAACTCGGGTCTTTCCAGAGCCAGCGCCTGCCAAAACTAAAAGAGGATTATTATTTTCAAAAACTGCTTCTTTTTGTTCAGGATTTAATTTACTAAGCCATAGCTCCATATTAGCCATTATATTCTCCTAGGACTACAGCCTCTAAATCTACACCATTAACTTTTTCAATTCCAGCTTTAATAACTGTTCCAGGTTTTAAATTGCGACCCATAACTACAGTAGCTCCATCAACTTCAGGTGCTTGAGAATAAATTCTGCCAATAGCTAAATCTTCACCTTCAATTTTTTCTTCAATTAATACATCATAAACATTACCAACAAATTTTTGTAATTCTTCATTAGTAATTCTTTCTTGTAGTTTTTGTAATTTA
Organism: Spirochaetaceae bacterium; assembly: GCA_016649775.1. Classification (GTDB taxonomy): domain Bacteria; phylum Spirochaetota; class Spirochaetia; order Sphaerochaetales; family Sphaerochaetaceae; genus Pleomorphochaeta. The sequence continues at coordinate 3,745 of JAENWY010000073.1, read as the reverse complement.
ACTTGATATTTTTTAGCTCTTGCTACATCTATTTCATGTTCTTCTTCATTTCTCATATCATAAGCAACAGTGTCTTCTTCACGAGAATAAATAAAAGATCCCATCCAATCAAATCTACAACGTTCAACAAATTTCATTACTTCTTTAAACTCTTCATCACCTTCACCAGGGAATCCAAGCATAATTGTGGTTCTGATAACTGCTTCTGGAATTTCATCTTTTATACTTTTAATTAATTGATAATAACTTTCACTATTACCAGTTCTTCCCATCTTGCTTAATACTCTAACAGAGGCATGTTGAAATGGAATATCAAAATAAGGTAATACCTTATCGTGAGTTTTTACAAAGTCAATTAATTCAAAAGGGAAAGCATCTGGGTGAATATATAATAAACGTAATTTGAAGTCACCTTCAATTTCACAAATTTTACCAAGCAAATCTATTAAACCAGATTTACCATCAATATCTGTATGCCAAGCAGCTAGATCTTGAGCGATTATATTAATCTCTTTAACACCAGTTGCAACTAATTCACAAGCTTCCTGAAGAATCATTTTCTCAGGACGAGATCTAAGAGGACCACGAATAACTGGGATAGCACAATAAGCACAACAATGATTACAGCCTTCACTAAGTTTTAGATATGAAGAACCTAGAAAATTTAATAATTCACTTCTTTCAAAAGCATCATCATCTGGATCAGGATATTCAGGAGATAGAACAATCTGCTTTGTTACTTTTTCATCAAAAAGTTCATCTACTAAATTTGAAATTTTAGATAAATCTCTATTTCCAAAAATAGCATCAGCTTCTGGTAATTCAAGTACATCAGAATATCTTTGTGTTAAACAACCACTAAATACTAATTTAGCTTTAGGATTTTTTGCTCTCAATTCAAATAAGGAATTTAAAGATTCCTCTTTTGCACTTTCAATAAAGCCACATGTATTGATTATTATTAAATCAGCATCTTCAATATTCTCTATATGAGTGTATCCTTTCTTTTTGAGAATATTCAACATTACTTCCGCGTCAACTTGATTCTTTGCACATCCCAAGCTTTCTAAATATATTTTATGATTCATTATTTTTCCTTTAAATAAACATTGCCAATAGGTACTCTAGTTTAAAGACCCATTGGCAACATTGTCAATCAATTAACATAATTTAACATCAATTGAAATTATTCTTTGTTAATTGCACTTTTAGCTGCATCAGCTTCCGCATCTGCTTCACTTATTTTAGATAAATCTCTTTCATCATATAACCAACAAGCAACTTTTTGTTTTTCACTTAAATCAAATGTTGGCGGAACATGACAAACACACCAAGGCATTCTCTTTGGACAACGTGCTTGGAAGTAACAACCTCTTTGTTCTACATCAGGAGAAGGAACATCACCTGTGAGAATAATTCTTTGTCTTTTCTTTTCAATAACAGGATCTGGAATTGGGGCTGCAGATAATAAAGCTTGAGTATAAGGGTGAGCTGGATTGTTATAGAGCTCAGCTTTATCAGCTAATTCTACAATTTTACCTAAATACATTACTGCAACACGAGTTGAAATATGCTGAATAACAGCAAGATCATGAGCAATAAAAACATAAGTAAGTCCTAGTTCACTCTGCAAATCATCTAATAAGTTAAGAATTTGAGCCTGAATTGATACATCCAATGCAGAAACAGGTTCATCAGCTAAGATAATTTTTGGATTAAGAGCTAAAGCTCTAGCAATTCCAATTCTCTGTCTTTGACCACCTGAAAATTCATGAGGGTAACGGTTTTTGAAAGCTTTATTTAAGCCAACTCTTTCCATTAATTTTTCAACTTCCTCTTCAATTTCAAGACTAGTCATTTTAGTATCGAGAAGGCCTCTTTTATTAAAAATTTGTAGAGGTTCTGCTATAATAGATCTTACAGTCATTCTTGGATCTAATGAAGCATAGGGATCTTGGAAGATCATCTGTATATCACGACGGGCTCTTGCTAATTCTTTTTCAGAAGATTTACATAAATCAGTACCATCAAAAAATACTTCACCTGAAGTTGGTCTATATAATTGTGCAATAGATCTAACAGTAGTTGATTTACCACAACCAGATTCACCTACAATACCAAGAGTTTCACCTGCATTTAATTCAAAAGAAATTCCATCAACGGCACGAATTGCTCCATTAACTTTGCTGAACAAACCGCCTGAAGTTGTTGGGAAGTGCTGTTTTAGATTTTTAACAACCAATAATGGTTCTTTTTTATCACTCATTTACTAATTCTCCCCTGCATTCTTTAATGCTTCTTCTTTTTCTTCATCAGTTGAATACAACCAACAAGAAACTTCATGACCGTCAAAATCATTCTTTAAAGGATATGCACATCTACAAACATCCATAGCTTTATGGCAACGTGGATGAAATGGGCAACAAGGAGGTAAATTAATAACATTAGGTGGTTGTCCTTCGATGGAGAACAACTTATCTTTTTTATCAGTTATATCCATTCTTGGTACACTCTTAATTAGACCTTCAGTATAAGGATGAAGAGGTTTCTTATATAAATCATCAGTTAGAGATTTTTCAACTATTCTACCTGCATACATAACACAAACTTCATCACACATTCCTGCTACAACACCCAAATCATGTGTTATTAAAATAACAGAGGTTTTATGTTTTTTACTAATATTTTGAATTAATTCAAGAATCTGAGCTTGTATAGTAACATCCAAAGCAGTAGTAGGTTCATCAGCAATTAATACTTCAGCTTTACATGATAGAGCTATAGCAATCATTACTCTCTGTCTCATACCACCTGAAAATTGATGAGGATAATTGTCAATTCTTTTTCTAGCGGCAGGAATACCTACATCTTCTAATAGTTTAATAGATCTCTCTTTAGCTTCTCGTTTAGATACATCTTTATTATGAAGACGTATCGTTTCAATCATTTGAGTTGATATTTTTAAGAATGGATTTAAAGAGGTCATTGGATCTTGGAAAATCATGGAAATTTTATTACCACGAATTTCTCGAAGTTCCTTTTCACTTAAATCTAAAATATTTTGACCTTCAAAAATTACTTCACCACCTACAATTTTACCTGGAGGAGATGGAATTAATTTCATAATAGAAAGGTTTGTTACACTTTTACCTGAACCAGATTCACCTACTATACCAATAGTTTCTCCTTCACTAACACTGAAAGATACGCCATCAACAGCTTTAACTACGCCGGCATCTGTTAAAAAGTGAGTCTGTAAATTTTTTACTTCGAGAACTATGTTTTCTTTTTTTTTCATTATTACTTGCTCCTAAAGCTGGTTTTTACTCTGTGGATCAAAAGCATCTCTTAGACCATCACCGAAGAAGTTCATTGCAAACAAGAACAAAGTCATTGCGATAGAAGGGAAAATTAATCTCCAAGGGTAAATTGTCATACTTGCAACACCATTACTAATTAAAGAACCCCAAGAAGCAAATGGTGCTTGTACACCTAAGCCCAAGAAGGATAAAAATGATTCCTGCATAATAAATGCGGGTATTCTTAGTGTTGAGTAAACGATAATAATTGATAAGGAGTTTGGAATCATGTGACGAAAAATAATTCTCCAAGTCTTTGCCCCCATAGAACGAGCTGCTTCAACATATTCACTATTCTTTAAACTCATAATCTGTCCACGAACCATACGAGCAATTGTCAACCAACTAACAATACCTAAGGCAATGAACAAGTTCATAATACTACG
>JAENWY010000114.1 GCA_016649775.1 Spirochaetaceae bacterium | reverse complement strand
AAGAATGTTAATAATAAAGTTCTAATATGAGAACCATCAACATCAGCATCAGCCATAATAATAACTTTATGATATCTAACTTTTGTAATATCAAAAGTTGGTCCTTCATCGTCATTAGCTGGGATAATTACTCCCTCTTCATCAATTTCATCTTCACTAGAATTTGAGTTATTATAACGAGTAACACCTGCATTTAATGTTTGAATAATAGGCAGTAATTTCTCATTTCCAATAACTTTATACTCTGGAGCTTTTTCTACATTAAGCATTTTTCCCCAAAGTGGTAGTATAGCTTGGAAAGAACGGTCTCTGCCTTGTTTTGCAGAACCACCGGCACTATCTCCCTCAACTATATAGACTTCACATTTAGATGGGTCTTTTTCGCTACATGCAGCTAATTTACCAGGTAAACCACCACCATCATTTTTCTTTCTGATTTGTTCTCTAGCTTTTCTTGCTGCAACTCTACCTTGAGCGGCACTAATAATCTTAGTTAATATGATTTCAGCAACACTAGGATATTCATCAAAGTAGTTACCAAGTTGCTCATATACAAGAGATTGTACAATACCTGCAACTGAAGAGTTACCAAGTTTCATTTTAGTCTGACCTTCAAATTGAGGTTCAGGCATTTTTACAGAAATAATTACAGTAAGACCTTCAACAATATCAGAAGAATCTAATTTCTCATTGAATTTTTTTAATAACTTAGGGTTTTTCTGTAATTGATTATTAACAGTTCTTGAAAGTCCTGCTCTAAAGCCAGATAAGTGAGTACCACCTTCTCTTGTATTAATATTGTTAACGAAGGTAATAATCTTTTGATCATACTTATCATTATATTGTAGAGCAATTTCTACATTAATACCGCTTTTTTCACCATCAAAGTGTATTGGGGTTTCATGGATAACTTTCTTGTATTCATTTAAGTAAGTTACAAATTCTCCAAGACCACCTTCTGCATGGAAAGTATCATATTTAACGTGCTTTAGATCTCTAGAATCTTCAATAGAAATCTTTAAACCTTTATTAAGGTAAGATAATTCTTTAAATCTACTAGATAAAACTTCATAACTAAAGTTATTTCTTTCCATGATTGTATAATCAGGTTTAAAAGTAACCACTGTTCCTGTAAAATCAGTTTCGCCAATTTTTGAAACAGGAGCTTGCGCAATACCCTTTCGGTAAATCTGATGGTAAACATCAGGCGCTTTTAGTACTTTTACTTCCATCCAATCTGAAAGGGCATTAACACAAGATACACCAACACCATGTAAGCCACCAGATACTTTATAAGCACTTTTGTCAAACTTACCTCCAGCATGGAGTTGAGTTAATACAACCTCAAGTGTACTTTTGTGTTCACTTGGATGCATTTCAACAGGGATACCTCGTCCATCATCCTTTACGGAACAGATTTCATCCCCTTGTTCATCTACTGATAAAGTTACTTCAATGTGAGTACAGAATCCAGCCATAGCCTCATCTATACTATTATCAATAACTTCATAAACTAAATGATGTAATCCCTCAATGCCTGTTGAACCAATATACATACCTGGTCTAACACGAACTGCTTCAAGTCCTTTAAGAACTTGAATATTTTTGGCACCATAGTCTTGAACTTTGTTCTTTTCAATGCTATTTTTTAGCTCTGAACTTTCCAAAGAAGACTCATCCTTATTCATTCCTTCTATCATGATAATTCCTTATTTGATATATAAATCAACGCACAACAAAAAAGTTGAAACGACGCAAATTTATCCATTATATTATAGCAAAAATTACATTTTGTTACAAGAGATTTTATTTGTTATTGAAACATATGTAAATCTTGTCCTTGGAAAAAAATAGTTAAAAAAATATCCAATTTTTTTAACTACAATAAAAGGATTTATAAATAATACTTGCAAGCATTATTTATAAAGGTTAAAATAACTTTATGGATAAAAACTACAACAAATATAATACTATATGGCAAGAGATAATTTCCGTATTGAAAGAGACAAATAAAATCAGTGCTAGCTTTATTGAAAGAGTAGCTTTCAATAACGTAGAAAGTAATAAATTTATCATTGCTTCAACTAGTAATTTCATCTCAAGTTATTTTGAAAAATCTAAAAACTTTATAAATGAAAAACTAAAAGAATTTTCTAATGAAGAATTATTTGTAGAATTTATCACCAAAAGTATTGATTATGTTGATAATTTAAATGCTAATGTAGAGAAAAATCAAAATGACGATGATGAGGATAATGAGTTACCTCAAGAAGAGATAGTAAAAGTTCAACCATCTTCAAGAATAATTAATACTAATACAAGCAATTATAAACCATCAAATTCTTTTGTTAATAATAAAAACGATTTTAATGATATTAAAATAGAAAAAGTTAGAGATTCACGAAGGATATCCAACCTAAATGAACGTTATACATTTGACACTTTTATATATGGAGAGAATACTACATTTACCTATAATATTGCTTATACTATAGCTAAAAACCCAGGAATTACATACAATCCTTGTTTAATATATGGGGGTGTCGGCCTTGGAAAAACTCACCTTTTACAGTCGATTGGAAATTACATTTGTCAGAATTCTACACGTTTAAAAGTTATTTATGTTACCGCTGAGGCTTTTACTAATGAATTTATTTCAGCTCTAAGAAAAGATCAAATTGGTAGCTTTAAAAATAAATATAGAAAAGTTGATGTACTCCTAATTGATGATATACATTTTCTACAAAACAAAGAAAGTACCCAAGAAGAATTGTTCCATACTTTTAATGATTTATATGAAACAAAAAGACAAATGGTATTCACCTGTGATAGACCAATTAGTGAATTAAAAAATATAACAGATCGTCTATTATCTAGGTTTGGACGTGGAATGAATATTGATTTAAAACCGCCAACTTATGAAACTAAATTTGCAATTTTAAAACAAAAAAGCATTGAGCAAAATATTAAACTTAATGATAAAGTAATTGATTATTTATGCTTAAATATAAATACAAACGTTCGTGATTTAGAAGCAGCTTTGACTAAACTTGGAGCATTTCAATCCTTCATAAAAACAGATATTTCCGTGGAAAAAGCGATGGAGTTAATAGCCCCTTCAGCTAGCCAATTAGAGAAGGAAAGAGTTAACTTTTCAGTTGATGAAATAATAAGAGAAACCGCCAATTATTATGAGCTTTCTCACTATGATTTAAAGAGTCGAAAAAGAACTAGAAAGTTTGTTGTTCCTAGGCAGATAGCTATATATATATCAAGGATGCTAACTGATCTTTCTACCACAGAAATAGGTTCAGATTTCTCAAGAGACCATACAACAATAATGCATGCAATAGAGAAAGTTGAATCAGATTTTAAAGCTAATCCAGAAGTAGCTAAAAGTATAAAAGATATAATTGAAAGATTAAAAACTAAATCTTAAAACAACTTTTTATATCTTTAAAAAAACAATTCAAACTTAACCATTTGAGTTGTTTTTTTATCAAAAAATTCAATTATTTTTAAAATATTTCGTATTTTTATTTTGAAGGTATTTTAAGTAAAATTGAGTGATAAATCAATATTTTTTCACTCAATTTTTTTATTCAAATTTTCTCTTTTAATATTTTTTACACATTTGCTTGTGGATAACTTGTGGATAACTACCCCTTTACTTGTGGATAACCTGTGGATAACTCGCTTTTTCTTGTGGATAACCTGTGGATAACTTGAGAATTTCTTATATATAAGGTATAAAATGCTTGTGGATAACTTGTGGATAACCTGTGGATAACTTTGCCTTGCTTGTGGATAACTTTCAAGATGGGCATTTGCTTGTGGATAACTTGTGGATAACTATGCCACTTATGCACAAGTTATCCACAAGTTATCCACAGGTAAAATTATTTTAATTGTAGTCAAGCTAAAACTTTAAGTGAGTTATCCACATTATCCACAGGCCCTACTACTACTACTACTAAAATAAATACTAATAATAGGAGAATCAAAAAATTGAAATTTGTTTGTGAAAAAGACTTATTTATACAACAATTGAATAATGCCAAGGAATTTGCTAACTCAAAAAGCTCTTTATCAATAAATGCAAATGTGTATTTAAAGACTAATTCAAATAGCTTAATCATCAAGACAACCAACGGAAATATGGGTTTTACAAATATATTACCAGTTACTACTCTTGACGATGGAGAAATCACTGTATCATGTGATAAATTAAATGATGTTTTAAAAGCTTTTACAGGAATTTCTCATATTATCATAGAATCTAAAAAAGATAATTTATTAATTCTTCCTAAAGATTCTAATAAAACTTTTAACTTTGAAATCAAAACAATTGATGCTTCAGAATTTCCTGATATGGAAACAACTGATAATAAAGAGTTTTTTAGTTTATCTAGTAAAGACTTTTTAGAGATGATAAAACAGACTGATTTTGCAGCTAGTAAAGATGAGACTAGACACTATCTTTGTGGTCTATTTTTTCAAAGAACTGAAGAGGGTATTTCCATGGTTGCAACTGATGGAAAAAGACTATCTTTAATTAATAAAAAAACAAGTGAAAATTTAATTAATTTTTCTCCTGTTACCATACCTACTAGATTTATTATAATACTAAAACATATTCTACCTAGTACTGGTGATTTTGATATTTCTTTAGAAAAGAATACTATAGCAATAAGAATCGAAGATCATACATTTATGTACTCCTCACTTGTTGAAAAAGGTTTCCCAGTTTATACAAGAATTATTCCTGCAGATCAAAAGTATAAATGTATTCTAAATCTTGATGATACTATTGAAGCTATAAAACGTGTTAGCCTTTTTGTTATTGATAAATCCTTTAGAATTTTCTTACAGATTGCCAATAATAAATTGACTCTAACTAGTGATGAAACAGAACAAGGAGAAGCAGTTGAAGAGTTAAATTGTGATTACAATGGAGAAGAAGTTACACTTGCTGTTAACTACAATTTTCTATTAGATCCTTTAAAAGTAATGGAAGGACAATATTTCTCAATTAATTTTGATGGTGCTCAAAAAACTTTGAAATTACTAAGTGAAGATGCAACTAATGATTATTTACATATAGTTATGCCAATTCAAAAAATATAGATTTTATAAATCTAATTATTGAACAATTAAAAAGAAGACGTTTTAAATTAAATACCTAAAACGTCTTCTTTTTTTATTTCATTTAATATCAAGTTCCAGTATAATAAAAATCATAATTTAAATAACGGAGGCTTATGGTTCTATTCCATAAATTTGTATGAGATTTATAAAAGTTAGCTCGACCAACTTCCGCAACCTTGAGTTGTCTTCAGAAATTAATGTTGACCATAAAAAAGTTTTACTCATTGGAGACAATGGCCAAGGTAAAACAAATTTTCTTGAGCTATTATATTTGCTTTGTTATGGAAATTCTTTTAGAACTAGTAATTTACGAGATATTGTCAATTTTAAAGAAAAATCATTTTATATATCAGGAATCTTTGAAGATGAGAGAGGTTTAAAACGTAATATTAGTTTTATATTTAAAAATGGCACCAGGGTTATTAAAATTGATAATAAACAAATTACAGATAGAAAAGAATTAATTTATAATATTCCATGTATAGTTTTCTCTCATAGTGATCTAGATTTTGTAAATGGACAACCTGAATCAAGACGTAAATTCTTCAATCAAACTTTGAGTATGTATGACAGTTTGTTTTTTGATGATTTTAGATATTATTCAAAAATCGTAAAACAGAAAAATATGGCACTCAAAGAGTCTTCCCTAGAACTATTACCTATTTATGATCAACTCCTCTCTCAGTACGGTCTAAACATTATGAGAGCAAGAATTAAAGCAGTATATGAAATGAATCAAATCTTTCCTGAACTTTATGAAAAAGTTTCAGGAATAAAAAATGTTAAAATTAAATATAAGCCTTCTTGGAAAAATTGTTCAACAGAGGAAGATATTCAAAAAATATTAGAAAAAAATAGAGATAGGGATTTAATATTAAAATTTAATACAACTGGTATTTCTAGAGATAAATTTTTAATTGAAGGTGACAATGGTGATTTATCAACATCCGGTTCTACCGGTCAGCTTCGTTTAGCTTCTCTAGTTTTACGAGCTACGCAGAGTCAATTTTATAAAAAGAAAACAGGAAAAGATCCAGTTTTACTTGTCGATGATGTATTATTAGAATTAGATATAAAAAAAAGAAGTACATTTTTATCACTACTAGATGGATACTCCCAAGCTTTTTTTACATTTCTTCCTAAAGAACAGTACTTCAATGATGATAGCGAAGATACTGATAAAATGGTTTTAACTGTTTGTGATGGAGGATTTATTTAAAATGTTTCAAGATGATGATAAACGTATTGCCGTTAATGATGCTATGAGTTCAAAAGAACTTATTAAGATTTTTTTAGAAAAACTCCACGTAGAACAAAACGATGAATTGAATTTAACACTAAATTGGAAAAAAATCGTACAAGGTGAGTTGTCAAAACACTTGAAAGTAAAGGAAATAAAGTTTAATACTGTAATCGTAAGTGCAGATCACCCTGCATGGGCTCAAAAGGGTAATTTAAAGAAAAATAGATTGTTGAATAAAATTCAAAAAGAATATCCTTCTCTGGGAATTCAAGCAATCAAGATAATTTGCGGATAAACCCTTGACTCATATCAGTGTGATATATATACTGAGCCACTCAGAGGGGTTGTGCCCTAAAAAATAAGAAATCAAAAGCGCGTGAGCGATAAATATTGGAGATAAGAAAATGAGTTATAAAGGAAAAAGAACCTACCAGCCAAGTAAAGTAAAGAGAAACAGAAAGTTTGGTTTCCGTGCAAGAATGGCAACACCAGGTGGACGTTCAATTTTAGCAAGAAGAAGAGCTAAAGGAAGACATAAATTGTCTGTTTGTGATGAGAAAAAGCCTTTCTAAAAAAGAAATTATAAAAAAACAACCAGAAATAAACAGAGCTTTCAAAACAGGGCAGAAGTTTTCTTGTCATGGTTTAAAGCTCATTGTTGCTTCTAACGATTTGCCTTTCAGTAGATTAATTGTAATTCCTGTAAAACATTATGGGAATGCAGTACAGCGTAATAGAATACGACGACAATTGAAAGAAATTTGGAGATGTGATAAGGAAAACTTTAAATCTGGTTATGATTTTGTGTTTTTGGTATATCCAGGAAAGGTTGTTGAATATTCTCAACAAAAGAAGAAACTCATAGATCTCTGTGTTGAAGCTGGGGTATACATTAAATAAACCACTTTTAACGCTTTTTTTTT
>JAENWY010000327.1 GCA_016649775.1 Spirochaetaceae bacterium | reverse complement strand
CAGTATGAAAAGAATTATTTTATTGTTGCTTTTATTGTTTATAACACCCCTTTTAGTTTTTGCAGGGGATATTGATGCAACGGCCTTCGGCACTACTAAAGATGCGGCTGAAAAGAATGCTTATATAGAATTGTCAAAATACATTAACGTTTCAGTATATAATGAAGAAAAGATTAGCGAGTTTTCAGATAATAATTCTAATACAACTTCTCAATATTCCTCTCAAGCTATTCAAACAACAGCTAATAACTTTATAAATTCTACTAAAACTTTTAAAGAAGTTAATGGTGGTTATAATTGTACTGTAGTTTTATCAGAAAGTGTTGCCTCTAATTATATTTCAAGAATTGAAGATTATGTTACTAGTATTAACTCTCTTGAAAACCAATATGAGAGTAATAAAGATAAAGCTTCTATTGAAGTTAATAAAGTAACTATTAAAAATATACTGAGTGTCTACTCAGAATATGATAGTGCAAAAGCTGTATTACTAGCACTTAATAAATATTCTTCAACAATTGCTAAACCAAATAAAACCAGTGATATTTGGAACAATGAATACCAGAATATAATTATTAAATATAACAATGAATTAGCTGAAAAGAAAAGTAAATTAAATTCCAGTGATAATTCTTATGAAATTGCCTCTCAAATTGATGCAATCAATATTGAGATTGCCAAAGCAACAATTGAATTGAATAATTTTGAACAGCAGAAATCTGAATCACTTAATCAATCAATAGTTCAAAAGCAAAAAGAAATGGATAATGAGATTAGCAATATCTTAAATAAATTAAGAGTTGAGAGAACTACCTCAGCTTTCTCTAATCAAAGTGACATTAAATCAATGTTAGATGATTTTAATGCCTACTATAATCAATACAATAATATTAATAATCAATATGATAGTTTAATAGCAACTCAAAATTCTCAAAATAAAAGAGAAACTCTTGATGGTGTAGATGCAATTACAAACAGAGCATATTTATTCTCAGAAGTTGATCGTTATTCTCGTCCAAGTATTGTTGCTAAGAAAATAAGAGAAAATGAAATTGAAAATTTCAAAACAAATAAACAAAAAGAGTTAGAAACCAATCTAAAGATTATTGATGATAGATTTGTTCCTATGCAAAATCAACTACAATCGAAGATGCTAGAATTACTTGCTAATATTGATAAGAAGAGTGAGTTTATAATTAGTATTAATCCACAAACTGTATCAAGTACTCTTAATACTAGTAGTAACACCTTTATTTGTACTCTTTCAAATATAGATTCATACCCTCCACTCGATAACTTTAAGGTTGAAATTCCTTTAGGTTCAATTGATCAAAATATGATATTTAATATTAATGATTCTAATTTTGATGTAAATGATGCCAGTCAAATCAATGCTTATAATTCTTATAATCAAAGAGTAGCTCAATATAAGAGTATGATTGAGAATAATAATTTTCTAACTTATCAATTAAAGATAAAATTGAATCTTGAAACAGTTCAAAATAGATTCGACAGTGGAAATATCAATGCTACAATTACAAGTGAAATAGTTGATGTTCAAGTATTAAGAAATGATACTAAAACTATATTAAATGATGTTAAAGTATCCCGTGGAATAAATAATAAAATTGTAAATAGATATGATAGCTTTATTGATACTAGAATAAAACTAATTGATAAATATTATTCTCCTTTAGCACTATCCTTCTATAACAAAATCAACAAAGCGACCTATTATAAAAGTAATGATATTACAACTTCTATAAATACAACGTCTTTAAATACAATTCCTAAAATAGGTAATCCAATAACTGCGCCAGTTACTAATTATTCTGACTTCCCTATGACCAATGCCTTAGGAGATCCATATGCAGTAGCTAATAGAAATTACGCCAGTGATGATAAGTTCTTCTTAACAATTGGGCTAGGTTTTATTCCTGTTTCAGATAGTTTTAAAGATTCTATTATTTCGGATTATTATGAACCGGTTAGTGAAACTTCTACATATGCCGTTTATGATGCACCGTTTATTACACAACTAGATTT
>JAENWY010000159.1 GCA_016649775.1 Spirochaetaceae bacterium | reverse complement strand
TTTATATATTATAATTAAAAAAAGTACATTAATAAAATCCCGCTAATCTTAGCGGGATATATAATTAAGCAAAATTCAATAAAGATTTCATTTTGTTGAAGTTATCAATATCAAGATTTTCCAATTTTTTAGTATCTCCAAAGTATGGATAAACTACTTCCTGAAGATGTTTTAATTCAACATTAAGTTTTACTCTATAGCTAAAGCTAAGAAAGTGATTAATTTTTAAAATCATTTTATTGTTTAATCCTTTTTCAATAATTGCACTAGCAAGTTCTTTGGCTTGTACATCAAAAATCTCAGTTAGTTTATCAATTTCCTTTGTTCTTCCATGAGTTTGAATAAATGATACAAGATGTAAAACACTTGGATCTAACTCTTCATTTGGCACAGTATCAGGAGTAATAAATAATGATCTTAGAGCTCTTAATGAAGTTCCTAGCATCTCAATAAAATTAGTATCAAGAGGAAGAGTCGGAGTCGGAGATGAATGATATAAAAATGAATAGTTTGTTATATCTTTAGAAATCTGTCGAAGAGATTCATCATCTACAAAAGATAGTGAATATTGAATCCACTCAAAAGCTTGATCTAGAATTCTTGGATTTATATCAATGTTTGTTAAATTATAGTGACGTATTGCATTATCTTCATCCATTGAAGTACTAGAAATATTCAAAATATTATTTTTATCAATGAAATTATAAATACTTTCGAACTCGTACTTTCTAAGAGATAATGTATCATAAATAGAAAGTTTAGGATTGCTATTAATATTATCTATGTTAATTAATTCAAATCGACCATATTGGTTTTTATAAAATTTATCTCCAGCCATTAATCTATTAATTGTAAAAAAGATAGAAGCTTCAACTTCTCCTGGTATTAATTTAAGTATGGATTGAGCAATAGTCAGACCATTGCCTTTTGATGGATCATTGCTTTTGGCAAGTTTTAAATCTGTAAGGAAAGGGGTTAATAAACTATCTTTACTATATTTCTGGAATAAATTAATTGAATATAATGCATAATGAATATTTTGTTCTGGTTCAATTCCTGCTAAATCGTTAAAGAACCAACCACAAGAAGTAAAAGAAAAGAATTTATTTTTCATTCCATTCAATAAACAGGAAATCTCGCTTTTATGTTCTTTTGATTCTGGATATTTAACAACTAATTCGTTAAGGAATTCATTTGTGTTTTTCCTACCACTAGCAACAATACCATATTGAATTAATAGTTCATAAGAATCAATTTTACCCTTAAAAATATCATCAATTCTAGTTTTATATATCTTTTTAAGACGTTCAGAATTTTTTGTTATTGCTACTCTTAATGGGGTTCTCCATTTTTGATTCCAATTTTCAGGTCCTCCTGTGCTACATCCACAATCTTTGTACCATCGTGATACTCCGTGAAAACAGGACCAAGAAGTTCCCTTATTTTCTTCACCTTTATTAAGTATTGCATGGAGTGAAGGAGGATTATCTTCTAAAAATTTACCATAGTTTGTGAATTCAAAATCATTTCGTGTATCCACTTTTCTTATCATTGCCGCAAGAGCCATATCACCAAAAGGTTCATGATGACCATATATTTCACCATCAGTTGCAGTATGGATTAATTTAGGTTTTTCAGTTTTTTTTATTTCAATAAAATGATTATAAAAAGCGTCAGCATCTCTAAGTAGATGCCCAAAACTAATATCTTCTGCAAGGTGAGGATGATAAAAGAAAGCACTAATTGATTTTCCACTTTCACCTTCAATGATATAAGCTCTATCATAAGGAGCTGGTTTTCCATCAAGCTTAATCATATTGCCATTTTCATCTTCAATATCACTGCACTGCCAAGGTGATAAAATAACAAACTTAATTCCTTCTTCACATAGTAAATTAATAACAGTTTTATTGATTGCTGTTTCAGGCAGCCACATCCCTTCTGGTAAACGACCAAAACGAGATTGAAAATCAATAATTCCCCATTTTATTTGAATTCTTGCGTCTTCAATTGAATCAAGGGGAAGTATTGTATGGTTAAACCCTTGAGCTAAAGCATTTCCATGACCAAGTCTAATAACTGATTTTTTATCTGCTACAATTATTTGATCGTGAACATCCTTATGGTTTTCTTCCATCCATGATAAAAGTGTTGGTCCAAAGTTAAATGAAATGTGCTCAAAGTTATTTGTTATGGAAACCACTTTTCCATATACATCTAAGTAACGTGCGTTAATATTTGCTGAATAGCATGAACTTAGTATCTGTTCGTTCCAATCAACCCAAGGTTTGGCTGAATCCTGCTTGGGAATAATCCCTGTTAATGGGTTTTCTCTTGGAGGTTGATAGAAATGTCCATGTAAAATTATTGGCGTTCTCATATATTTTTCCTTAAATAAAAGGTTATCATAAAAATAAACAAAATTTTAGCTTTAAAACTTGTTTTTAAATACTTTTTATAAAATACAATTAATTCTAAATATTAATCTGGTAATATTAAAATATTAAACCTAGATAATATTAGTTAATGATGAACAGTTAGGTAATTATTCACTTTTTAATATATTTTATTGATTATAATTATACAATAAACTGTTAAAGCAATTTTCAAACACTTTATAGCAATTAATATAATTATTCTATATAGGCTTAGAAGATAAAATTTTAAATTATTTACCTTTTTAAATTTTATATTATTAAAAATAAAGTATGGATTCAAATAGAGTGTTGACCAAAGGGTAAGATTTATTTAACATGAACGGGTATAATATAATAAGGGGAAAATAAATGATTCTTGTCAACATAGACTCTCTTTCTGTTGCAGAATTAAGATACTTAGCACAATGTGAAGGTGTCGAGGATTTTGATTCAAAAGATTCAGAGGAATTGCTAGATGAATTGGGCGATATATTAGATATTTCAGATGGAGTTTTTCATCTTCATAATAATGGTTTTTCAACTAGTGGACAGCGATACATTAATGCACTAAGTGATTTTCCAGGTCATGAGGTTGTAGAAGGCTTACCTGGCGTTGAACCATTGGCTACTATTTATATGGAAACATCTATTCACCTAATGCTTCGTGATTTAAATTGGGCGTTTGCCTATTGGACTATATCTCCGTTAACTGCTAATAAACTTAATAATGAAGATTCTTCATATCTGGAAAACGTTTTTTTAAGAGTAACTTCAACAGATAATAAAACTGGTTTAAATAGTATTTATGATATTGATTTAAAAAAAGATGATACTAAATGGAATATTAATTTACCTGAATTTGGTCAATCTTATCAAGTTGCATTATGTGTTAAGAGCAATTCAGGTTTGCTTATAGCTTTAGCTCAAAGTATGGCTGTTAATGTTCCTATTCCCTATTGGACTACTAATAGTGAAGAATTAGAAGAAGATTCTGTTTTATTCAATGCTCTTTTTTCTTCTATTGTTAGTAAAGAAGGTATGTACAGAGATAATGTTGTTATACCTCAAGTAGTAAGTAATTTAATCTCGAGGGAAAAAAATTAGATGGCAAATAATAACGTTAATTTCATTTTGCATGCACACATGCCATTTGTAAGACATCCAGAATATAAAAGATTTCTAGAAGAAGATTGGCTTTTTGAATCGATCAATGAAACTTATCTACCACTTCTCAGAATGTTAAAAAATTTAAAAAAGAAAAATATTAATTTCAAGCTTTCAATTTGTTTTTCTCCTACACTTATTTCTATGCTAGTAGATCCTACACTTCAACAGCGTTATGTTGATTATTTAGAATTGCATAAAAAATTGGGTTTAAAAGAAGTAGTTAGGTGTTCAAAAGAACAACCTGAATGCTTGGAAATGGCTAAAACATACTTAAATTTGATTGAAACTAATTTTAAAGATTATGAAAGTCTCTATAAAAGAAATATCTTAACAGGATTTAAAGAACTCAGAGATTTTGGTTATCTTGAATTATTAGCTTCAGCAGCTACAAATGCTTTTTTACCCTCATATAGTGAATATCCTGTAGCTATTAATGCTCAGGTAGAGGTTGGAATTCAAACCTTTATTTTAGAATTTGGTTGTAGACCTGATGGTTTTTGGTTACCTGAATTAGGATATTATCCTGGTGTAGAAAAGATTCTAGAAAAACATAATATTACATATTTCCCTGCATCTTCTCAATCTGTATTATTTAGTGAAGATAGATGTGATACAGGCGTTTATAAACCAGTTCGATGTAAAAATGGTGTAACTTTATTCCCCCGTGATTTTCAAATGACAAATCTTGTTTGGTCTGAAGAGGGATATCCTGCAGAAAAAGATTATAGAGAATTTTATAGAGATATTGGTTATGATTTAGATTTATCTTATATTCGACCATTTATTCATGAACCTGAGGTAAGAGTCTTTACAGGATTTAAATATTGGGCAATTACTGGTCCTGGTAATGAAAAAGAATATTACAAACCTGAAATTGCAAAAAAATTAGCTAGACAACATGCTAAAAACTATTTGTTTAATATTGGTGCAAAAGGTAGACAGGTTAGACCAAACTTAGGTGAAAATGATCCAATGTTTACTCTGTGTTTTGATGCAGAATTATTTGGTCACTGGTGGTATGAGGGTTTAGATTGGCTTGAACAATTTATTGTTTCCTCAACTGAAGAATTATCACCTGTAACACTTACAACTCCTGTTGATTTCTTAAAAGAAAGAAATACTTATCAAACAATTAGGCCTGCTTTATCTTCTTGGAGTTCTGGTGGTTTTGCTCAAATTTGGATTGATGGTTCAAATAATTGGGTTTATCGTCATACTCACAAAACGGTTGAAAGAATGGTTGAATTATCTAATAGATATAAGTATCAAGATAGTTTGAAAAAGCGTTTCTTGAATCAAGCTGCTAGGGAAGTTTTACTTTCAATGGCAGGTGATTGGCCATACTTATTATTTAACAAAGCTAATGAAGAATTTGCTAAGAATCAGTTAATTGGTCATATTGCAAATTTTAATGTAGTTTATACAAATATGTGTAAGAATGCTGTTAATACAGAGTGGCTTGTTAAGGCTGAATTTAGAGATAAAATATTCCCTAGAATTGATTATAATATTTTTAATTATACTGACTTTTAAAGAAAGTATTGAAAAAAAAACTTGCCTGAAATGGCAAGTTTTTTTTCAATATAAATTGCTAATATTTAAATTCAAGACTCTGTCTATGACATCTAGGATTAAATAGCTAATTCCCCCTAATTATGTTATTATTTTGAAATGAAATT
>JAENWY010000295.1 GCA_016649775.1 Spirochaetaceae bacterium | reverse complement strand
TTTAGTTTCCTTTGTCAACCATTATTCAACTTTTTAGTTTCCTTTGTCAACTATTTTATTATATACTTCTGAAAAATTATGGTGCATATAATTCTAAAAAGACTTCCGCTTTAGGATTTTATTCCTCTAGCGACGGCCAGTTTTGCAACTTATAGCTCTACATCAATCTCAACGCAGCATTTGAATTCTACCGTCAGCTTATCATCGAAGATTGTTATTTTCTCAATAAGTCTTCTGACCAGCTGCTCGTCATATTCCCGTAGCTCAGCCGATTGCTCGTTAATGAACTCCATCAGTTCTTCAATACGCTGCCTTTTACCTTGGCACTACCCATTTTGTACTTGGGGATTACGCTTTAGTTCCCGCAAGCGTTAAATTTCATCAGCTATGTTGTTATAATCAGCCTTAGAATTTGCTTGTTTAAAAAGCTGTTGCTGTATGAAAAGAGCTACGAGTGTAGTGTTGTATCAGTTACTCCTCAATTTGAGTTTCAATTCCGGACTTAAATTCTACAATGAAATGGTCATCATAGACCGTTATTTTATCTATGAGTGTCCTTACATATACCTCTTCGTATTCCGTAAGCTCCCTTGAAAGACTATCAAGGAAAGTCATCATTTCATCAATTCGTGTCCTTAGGTCCTGATGGGATGCTTCCTCAGCCTGAATGGTTTGCTTTTCATTGCGCAGCCTTCTAATCTCCATGCCAAGTTCGTCACCGGAGTTTTTAATACTGGCCGTTGCTAAAAGTTCGTGTTGGAGTATTTTTATCTGTTCATCGACCGATGCAATGCGATCGGAAGTATTCTCTTCCAGACTGCTTTCAATGTTCTCTATTAAAAGTGGTAGTATCTTTTCCTTTTCACAGAAGGCTTCGTTTATTGCCCGCACCACTGCACTTTGCAAATCATCTTCCTGTATGGTTCGTACAGAACAATCTACCTCAGTTTTGTGGCCCTGAAGAACATGTGATCACTATCATAAATGGAGAGAAGATCTTGATTTAATGAAAACTCTTGGAATCAAGAATTATCGATTAAGCATCGCTTGGACAAGAATATTTTGTAACGGTAGCAAAGAAAGTTACAATGAAAAAGGAATGCAGTTTTATGAAACACTTATAAAAGAAATGATTAAAAGGGATATCACACCATATGTTACCATATTCCATTGGGACTTACCTCAAGCTCTTCAAGAAAAAGGAGGATTTGCAAATAAAGATATAATTAATTCTTATGAATTATATGCAACAACGGTTATAAAAAGACTATCTCCTCTAGTTAAAAACTGGATGACCTTTAATGAACCTTGGGTTTATTCCTTTTGTGGACACCTAAAATGATGCCATGCTCCAGGACTTAAAGATTTAAAGACCACTCTTGAGGTAACACATAACATATTACTATCTCATGCAAAAATTGTTAACTTTGTAAAATCATTCAATTCTGAATTACAAATTGGTATTGTTAACAATGTAGAATTAATCGAAAGTGCTTCAAATAAAACTGAAGATATTGAAGCTGCTAAAAGATGGGACCAGGCATTCAATCAGTGGTATTTTGATCCCTTATTTAAAGGTTCTTATCCACCTGATTTAGTTGAATATTATTCAAACCATAAAAACTTAAATGGTGAAATTGAAAATGTGATGGTTGATTATACAGAAGATGAAATGAATTTCATAAAAGAAAACAAAGGTGACTTTGTTGGGCTAAATTATTATACAAGAAGAATAATTCAAGCGGATAAGAATGATTACCATCTTAGAGCAAAACAAATCTACAGACCAACCATTAAAAGAGCAGAATATGATAACTGGGAAATTAACCCTGAAGCATTTTATAAAATTCTTATGAATTTAACTGAAGAATACGGAGAAATTCCTTTCTATATAACAGAAAATGGAACTACAAGTATTGATACAATAACTGATGGATGTGTTCATGATCCTAACAGAATTAAATATATGAAGCGCCATTTTGCTGCAGTTCATCAAGCAATTGAAGATGGATGTAATATAAAAGGATATTTTGTTTGGTCTCTTTTAGATAATTATGAATGGGCCTTTGGTTTTACAAAACGTTTTGGAATAATCTACACCGATTATGATGATTCATGTAATAGAATAATAAAAGATAGTGGACATTTTCTAGCAAGTGTAATTAGAAAAAATGGCTTCAATATTGATTAAGGAATATTTATGATTACAAATCCAATACTGCCCGGATTCAACCCAGACCCTTGCATAATAAGAGTTAAAGATGATTTTTACATAGCAACAAGCACCTTTGAATGGTTTCCTGCTATTGCAATATATCATTCAAAAGATATAAAGAACTGGCATTTATTAACACATGCAATTACATCTTCTTCCACCCTTGATTTAAGAATGATAGAATCAGCCAAAGGTATTTGGGCACCTGATTTATTCTATGATGAAAATCGAGAAATGTTCATGATAACTTTCACCAGAATGGCAGGTATGCATTCTCAATATTTTGATTTAGACAACTAT
>JAENWY010000379.1 GCA_016649775.1 Spirochaetaceae bacterium | reverse complement strand
TTTTATTTATTTAGTTTTATTTATTTCTTCAATCAAAGAAATACAAATCATATACATTCTTGGAATATGGAAAGGTCCTTTATAAAAGTTACCTTTTAACTTTGTTGCTAGGGTTCCGTCCTTATGTAAATAACCATACCATTCACCATTTAAATTATCAACAAAATGATTTTGTATATAATCATTTACCATTATAAAATTATCCATATATATTTGTTTTTTTGTCAATTTATAAGCATAGAGACTTGCAATTAAAGCTTCACATTGAGGCCACCAAAATTTCATATCTTGATGATATTCTGCAAGTGGTTTCTTTAAAGCATCTGTATATTGAATAATTCCACCAAATTCTTTATCCCAACCTTCTTCAAACATCCAATCATAAATTTTAAGACCAAGATTTATTAACTCATCATTATTTCTATCAATTCCCATTTTCATGATAAACCAAGATGCTTCAATGGCATGACCTGGATTGATAATTCTTCCTTCAAAATGATCTGCTTGAAATGAGCCATCCATTCCAACCTGTTCGAGTACCAACTGTAAATCTTCTCGTACAAAGTTATTTTTAACTTCTTCAATCAATTTATCCATATATTCATCAAGTTCTTTTGATTGTGATGGGTTTGATTGCTTCACTTCACTCAATACATTAAGCAAAATCATTGGACCACCAAAGGCTTTAGATTCTCTCATTGTTTTGGGAATTAGTAGCCCTTCAGTTGTTCTAAGATTTTCCACAAATTCAAGAAGTTTTAAAGATTTTTGATTATATTCTTCTTTCCCTGTAATTCTTGCATAGGTTGCATATCCAATGATTGCAAAGGTCTCACTGAAAAAATATCTTATTCTTTTTACAATAGGATTTCCTACCTTGCTAACTTTAAAAAACATTCTTCCATCACTGTCAAAACAATGATTATCAATAAAATTAATTAAACTATCACAAGCATTGAGATATCTGATATCGCCATATTTCTCATAAGCTGTTGCAAACACCCATAAAGCTCTACCTTGAAACCAAACTGATTTATCAGTGTCTATAATAGAACCATCTTCATCAAGAGCTGTATAAATACCACCATTAATTCCATCCATTCCATATTTCAACCAAAATTCTAACTCACCATTTATAAGTTGATTGATATATAATTCCCTAATTGTATCTAAATTATTTAACATAAATTACCATCCTAATTAGTAATTATTATACTATAAAACTAGACTTTTTACATCAATTATAACTCTTAATTAACAACAGAAATTAATAAATTCATCAGGCTAAAAATCACTAATAATAGAACAAAATATAATAAAATAAATATTTCTTAGTATCCCAATTATGTGAAAAAAAAATTCATTAGACCCCTTTAAATAAACTTTAATATATTAATTATAGTCCTATTCGTGACTAATGTGGACGTGTTATATTAATAAATCCCTGTATATATAATAACATTATCAAATTAGGCAGTATAAATATGTTAGATTCAGAGATAAAAAAGCAAATAGAAGTTTCCCAACAACATATTCAGGTA
>JAENWY010000366.1 GCA_016649775.1 Spirochaetaceae bacterium | reverse complement strand
CTCTGTAAAAGATGTTTTAAAAAATAGTGCTAGTAAGTTTGAATTTTATATGAATTATCCACCTTCTTATCCAAGAGAAGTTGAGAGATCTCTCGCAGAATGTAATAATATAGACAGTAATAAAATAAGTATTGGTGTTGGTGCTAGTGAATTGATAGACAGATTGATTAGAATGATAAATCCAAAGCAGGCCTTACTTCTATCTCCTTGCTTTAGTGAATATGAGAGATGTCTTAAAAATCAAGAAAGTCAAATAATTTATCATAAATTATCTAAGAAAAATAACTTTTGCGTTGAAACAAATATATACTCATCAATTGATAAATTAGGTAGAGGTGATATATTTTTTATCTGTACCCCTAATAATCCAAATGGTCTTTTAGTTCCTTTAGATATTCTCCTGGGTTGTATAGAATTGTGTGAAAATAAAGGTATTTATTTAGTAATAGATATAAGCTTTCTTGATTTTACTAAGAGTTATGATATCAATGTTTTGGAAAAAGATATGATAATTGATAAATTAATATATCATGATAAAACATTGAATAAATTAATTATAAATACTCAATATACTGTTCTTTTAAACACTTTTACAAAGCTTTATTCTATTCCCTCCCTTCGTATTGGTTACTGTTTTTCAAATAATTTAGAATTAATTAAACACCTAAATAAATATTATGTTCCATGGAGTATTTCAACTTTAGCACAAAATATTGCAATAACAATATGTGAAGATAAATCTCGTACAAAGTGGATAGAAGATACTAAAGAAGTTGTATTTATGCTTAGAGAACAATTGATAAAAAAGTTATCAAAGTTTCCACTAACTATTTATAAAAGTGATGCTAACTTTATTCTGTTTAGAGATAATTCCAATCTAGATTTAATAGAGGAATTATTAAAATATGATATCTCAATTAGAGATTGTTCTAATTACAGAGAACTTGGTAAAAACTATTATCGTATTGCTGTGAAGAATAAAAAAGAAAATAAATATTTGCTTAGTGTATTATATAAATTATATGGAGAAAAATGTGGCTAAAGTATTGATGATACAAGGAACTATGAGTGGTGTAGGTAAGTCTATGGTGGTTACTGGATTATGTCGACTGTTTAAAAAAAGAGGCTATAAAGTTGCACCCTTTAAAGCTCAAAATATGGCACTTAATTCCTTTATAACAAAGGAAGGCCTTGAAATGGGACGGGCACAGGTTGTTCAAGCTGAAGCTGCAGGAATTGAGCCTAATTGTTTAATGAATCCTCTTTTATTAAAGCCTTTAAGTGATGTAGGCTCTCAAGTAATTGTTAATGGTAAAGTTTTAGGTAATTTCAGTGTTAGAGAATTCTATAAGATAAAGAAAGATATGATCGCTCCTATTATGAGTGCCTTTGAGGAATTATCTAAAAATTATGATTTAATAATTGTAGAAGGAGCAGGCTCTCCTGCTGAAATAAATTTAAGAAAAGATGATCTGGTAAATATGGGACTTGCTCTTCGTATAAACGCTCCTGTCTTTATAGTTGGTGATATTGATCGAGGGGGTGTTTTTGCACAGCTGTATGGAACAATGGAATTGCTTGCTGAAAATGAAAGAGCTCTTGTCAAAGGAGTTATTATCAATAAGTTTAGAGGTGATATTGAGCTTCTAAAACCAGGACTTAAGCAGTTAGAAGATTTAATACATGTTCCAACAATTGGAGTTCTTCCCTACCAAATG
>JAENWY010000210.1 GCA_016649775.1 Spirochaetaceae bacterium | reverse complement strand
AATGATTTTAGCTTAACTAAGTCATTTTTTTTAAAGGGATAACCTTCTCTAAATTCTAGATTCTCTACAATCATTTATAACCTCTGTAATACTTAAGATTGCAAATAATAGGCAACCTTAAAATTAATTATATTAGTCTTTAACTTGATAAATTTTATCAATAAGAGTTCCATCACGATATGTAACATTTCCAACAACCTTATCTGTATATGCAATAGCTTTAGGAATACCAGTCATGGTAACTGCAATATTATAAAGTTCTTTTAAATCCATTATTTTAATATGATTTTCTTCCATAATTTTAATAATCTTCTTTCTTGCAGGATTTACCGCAATACCATAATCAGTTACAACTACATCAACACTTTTACCAGGTGTTACTAAAGTATTAACTTTATCCACAACACAGGGAATTCTACCACGTAGAAGGGGAACTACGACCACAGCAAGTCTAGCACCTGCTGCCGTATCTTGATGCCCACCAATAGCACCACGAATTATGCCATCGGCACCAGTCAATACATTTACATTAAAATTAATATCTACTTCCAGTGCTGATAAAACAACTATATCTAATTGATTAACAGCTGCCCCTAAGTTTAAAGGAGAAGCATAGTAAGAAGCAGAAATTTGTTGATGAAATCTGTTATTTTTTAATGAATTAGCTGCTTTCAAATCAAAACTTTGTACATCGAGAAGCTTTTCAATTAAACCCTCTTCATGTAGTTCAACAACAGAGGCTGAAATACCACCCAAAGCAAAACGTGCTTTATACTTTCTCTCTATCATTGCTGGTTTTAAGAATTGCGCTACAGCAAGAGAGGCTCCACCAGAACCAAACTGAATTGAAAATCCATTTATAAAGAAACCACTGTTAATTATTACAGTAGCTGCTTTTTCAGCAATTAATAATTCTTTAGGATTTGTGGTAAACCTTGTTGCACCACTCATAATTCCACTAGGATCACCAATGTCATCAACTTCAACAATATAATCTACTTGAGATTCAGGAATGCCAAAAGGAGTATTTGGGTATGGAACAATATGATTGGATAAAATAATAGTATTCTTAGCATATTCAGCATCACTTTTTGCATAACCTAAAGAACCACAAATAACATCATTAGCTCGTTCGTCATCACGAGAATATCCATTTGCATTACCTAATGGGTCACAAGAAGGAACACCTAAAAAGGCAACATCAATAACAATAACACCTGATTCAATTGCAGCAGCTCTTCCACCATGGGATCTAAAGATAACTGGTTTATCCATTATACCATGAGAAATAGCATCGGCTAAAGGTCCTCTTAAACCAGATGTATCAATCTGAGTTATTAAGCCTGACTTAATATGACTAATAATTGGTTCATGACAAACATTTAAAGAGGATGAGGCAAGATATAAATCCTTGTAGCCCATTTTATTAAGAGTATCTAATACTAAATTAACAGTATGATCACCATTTCTAAAATGATGATGAAAAGATATTGTCATTCCATCTTTTAAACCAGTTGCCTTAATAGCTTCTTCTAAAGATTCAACTATTTTATTATTTTCAACTCTATGAGTAATATAAGCTTCATTTTTCGTTTCAATATTTTCAGGATTAAAAGCCTTAAAGGTTTGTTTTTTATTCATTATAATTATCCTCTATTCTAGCTAATTGACCAGTAACAGTTGCAATCTCAAGTACTTTTTTAGCTCTTTCAATTATTGGCTTATCAACCATTTTACCATGAAGAGATATTACACCTATGCCTATTTTCTTAGCCTTTTCCATTGTAGAAACAATTTCAAATGCATCTAATATTTCTTTTTCAGTTGGAGAGAATACATCATTAATAATTTGAATTTGTCTTGGATTAATAATACTCTTACCATCAAAACCAAGGAGTTTAATCATTTCAACTTCAGCTTTAAAGCCTTCCATATTATTTAGATTCGAATAAACTGTATCAATGGCAGAAATTCCTGCACTACGAGCAGCCATTAGAATCATTGAACGAGAGAAGTTTAATTCAAGTCCACTGGGACTTCTTTTTGTATGTAAATCAGTAACTAAGTCTTCGGCACCTAATGCTATACCAATTAATCTTTTTGAAGCATGTGCAATAGAATAGGCGTTTAATACACCATTAGCACTTTCTATAGCAGCCATCATTTTAGTAGAACCAACTTCCATATTGTATTTCTTTTCTATATTAGCAATGTATTCTTCACAATCAATAACATCTTGAGCACTATCTGTTTTAGGTAATCTAATTGCTACTTTTCCAAGTGGAATTAAATAATCAAGATCCATTTGTCCCATACCATCGGAAAGTGAATTAATTCTAACAATTAATTCCTTTCCTTGATAGTTAATTGTTCGTAAAGCTTCATGTAAAACAAAGCGAGCATTTTCTTTTTGATCTAAAGCAACAGAATCCTCTAGATCAAACATAAGACTATCGACAGGATAAATGCCTGCATTTACTACCATACTTGTGTTATTGCCTGGTACAAATAACATAGTTCTTCTTAATCTAATACTCATGCCTTAAAGACCTCACTTTGTTTATCTTCATCAGATACACTGTGATAAATAGCAGCTTTCAACCTTGCAATAATTATACAATCCAAAGCACCTTTATCAATGGCACCCACTTTAGCATTATTAATTTCAAATTCTCTTAAAGTTGTATTAATTGTTTTCCGAATTGAATCTCCAAATTGCTTTTCAACAGTACTGTTGAGTTCAATTTGGTTACCTATAGTTGACTTTTCAATTGTAATCATTATATCACTAGATTCTAGTGTCCCTGAAACACTTTGTTTTGTAACTTCCATTACTTGCCTCTCATAATAGATATAGTAAAACATGAATAGATATAAAAAACAAATAAAAAATAGACAAAAATATGCTTTTATTTTGTTTTTTGGCTCTAAAACTTACAGGGGGGAATAGTTAATTATATAACAGTAACGATTGATTGTTAAAATAGATCTTTTTATATACAAAGTTGGGTATAACTCAAAAATATATAATATTTAGAATAGAATATTTTTTAACAGTTTATTTTTTTATAGTCAATCACTTTTTTTATAGCTTTTTCATTGAATAAAAATTAAGTAAGACTTATTATTTTAACATACTATAAACAAGGGTTAAAATAATGAAATATGGATTGGCAAATGATAGCGATATATCACGTCTAAAAGAAATTTGGAAAATTGTTTTTGATAATGAAGAATCATTAATTAATGAAATTTTTGAAGAACGATGGAAGATAGATCACTGCTATGTGGCAAGAGATGAAAAGGAAGGTATTGTAAGCGTACTACATTGTCTTCAATGGTCTTTCTCACGAGAAATGAATACAACACCTATTTCCTATATTATTGGAGCTACAACTCTTCCTGAGTTCAGGAATAGAGGCTATATGGATACTTTAATTAGACTTGCTCATGATGATGAAGGGAAAATTTTAGTAATCAATCCTGGAATTCAAAATTATTTTCTTCGTCACGGGTTCTATTATACAACAAGTAGCGTATGTTATAGTTTTAATGGTGATGTTAATGGTGTTATTGAAGATGATAAAGAAACAGACTTATCTGCAATATACATTAATGCAACAGTAAAAATTGGTGCTGTTGATAGAGATGATTATGCTTGGAAACTTCTTAGAAAACATTGTAAAACAGTAGTTGTAACAGAACAAGGTCAAAGTGCTTATGCTTTAATTATTGGCGATATTGCTTTTGAAACGATGTGTGAAGGTTTCAAAAGTGCTAGAGCCCTTAAAGAAAAACTTGAAACACTTTCTATAACACAAATCTGGATGCACTCGTCTTCTACTTTATCTTATCTTTTTGATGACACTCCTGCTTTCTTACCAATGGGAATGAGTAATCAAAAAAATATCTGTTCAGGATTATTTATTGGACAACAATTTTAATTAATTTATTAAATTTAAAATCCTCTATAAAATACTACAGTGTATTGAATAGAGGATTATTTTTT
>JAENWY010000371.1 GCA_016649775.1 Spirochaetaceae bacterium | reverse complement strand
CTTTTAAAAATGCTATTCTTAAAAATAATAATTCAACTTTTTATTGGGTAGTGTGCTTAATTCTATTCTAATTCTATATCTGAGTTATAATAATTTTCAATGCTTGTCGACAAACGCAATTAGGCAAATACAATATTTTCTGTTTTAGGAGAGTAAATATTAATAAAAATTTGGTAATTAAAGATGTTTAAGGTGGCTCACCAATTATATTTAGTAATTATTTTCACCCTCGAAATACGGTCCTTCGAGGGTATAAATAAGTTGAAGTAAAAAAATTCAAGCTAAAATTACCAGAGTAATAGTTAGCTTGAATATATGTTTACAAATTCTTTAGTATTTATATAAATGAGATCATAAGCATTTGTAAAGGAATGACTACTATTAGTAGCGATGTTGTTACCAACCATCCAGCATTTGCAAGATCTATATCTAAATTATAAATTGATGGAGGTACTAAAGCAGTAAATCCAACAGGCATAGAAGAAATAATAATAATTACTTTCAATGGTAGTCCATTGTCAATTTTTCCAAAACCCATTAAATAGGCTATTCCTGTAGCGACAAATGGAACTAAAAGAAACTTTATGCCAGAAATAATTAAAGCTGGTTTAATAAAACCCTTAATTTTGCTAAATTTCATAGCCATACCAATGGAAATAAGCAAAAGTAAGCTTACTAATGGAATAACTATTGAGTTGATACTTCTGTAAAATGCTGGTCTAGGTATTTTTAGAATATTGAGAAAAAGACCAATTATTATGCTTGTAATAGCAACTAAAACAAATGGATCAGTAACAATTTTTAGTAATTTTCTACTTTTTACTTCCTGTTGAACATTAGGTGAAAAACTTTTTGCAATTGGAAACCAAATAGTGTAGTAAATAATAATCTCAAAAATGGTGTACATAGGGACTAATGCAAAAGCTTTTTCTCCCAAAAAGATAAACACAACAAGAGCACCGATTGATCCTAAGTTGAACATAGAACCACAGCTAAAAAATGCTCCAGCTTGTTTTGGTTTTAACTTTAATAGCTTTCCAATAATTAGAGCCGTAAAACCTCCTGTAAATATTGCAATTGCTCCAATAACAGGCATGAACACTATGTTTATGTTCTTAAATGAGATAATCCAAATAGCACCGATAGTGGCAATTGGACTTAAACAAAGTAGTGACAAACTCTGAAGAAATTTACGTTGTTTGAAAAGTGACTTATCAGCTTTGATTTTTCCTGTAAGAACTATTCTCTGGATAATGTACCCAATGATAAGTCCGAAGGCAATGATAGAAATAGAGAACAATAATTTCTGCATAAAAACCCCTATTTATATTATAAAATATTGCACACAATATTTATTATCTATTATAATATCCAATCCGTCAATAATGATTAGAAAATTGCTGAATTTTTTTTTTTGCTTCCGTAAGCTAATTTTTCTAAGTACACAAAACTATACTTGATTGAGTAATAATGTGTATTTAATACAAATTATGAAGCACCTATTTGCTTTGATTATACTATTTAAATTGTTTGTTAGGTATTGTTAGAAGTTTTAAAATTGAAGGAAAAACAGATTTAAATTAATTAAAACT
>JAENWY010000216.1 GCA_016649775.1 Spirochaetaceae bacterium | reverse complement strand
TGGGGTACGGCAACCATTCATGTAAAAAAGGGCCACTTCCCATTTTATGTAATGGTTTAAGTTTTTTTCATTTATTATTGTGCGACAAGAGTAGAAAAATGCCCTTTTTTATTTTTTTGTAAGAGCACCATAAACGACCGTTTATGGGAGAAGTTATTTATTTTAATAGCAAAACCAATTAATGCGTAGTTAAGCGGTACCATAACATAGTACTATAATCAAAGTAACAATATATACATCATAAAGCCTTTATGGTACTATTTTATAGCTATAAAATTAAAGGAGGTTACAAAATATGCTAGTAGGTTATGCAAGAGTTAGTACAGAAAATCAGAGTTTAAATAGGCAATTGGATCAATTAAAGGAGTTGGGATGTACAAAAATTTTCAAAGAAAAGATTTCAGGTACTAAAACTAATAGAGTGCAGCTTGAAAAAATGATTGAGCAAATACGTGAAGGAGATATTATTGTTATAACTGAGTTAGCGAGATTAAGCAGAAATACAAAGGAACTATTCAGATTAATGGATATTATTGAAAAGAAATGTGCCAATATAAAATCTATTAAGGAGAATTGGGTTGATACAACTACACCACAAGGGAAATTTATGTTTACTATATTTGCAGGAATAAGTCAATTTGAAAGAGACCTTATATCACAAAGAACTAAAGAAGGACTTGCAGCTGCTAGAGCTAGAGGAAAAAAAGGTGGTCGTCCTAAGATTTATTCAACTGAGAAAATAGATTTAGCTATAAAAATGTATAATTCAAAAGAGTATAGTCTTTCTGAAATAACAGCTTTAACTGGTATAAGCAAAACATCATTATATAGATTTATTGCAAGCAGATCTAATACTTAATACATATTAATTTTAGTTTGTACGAGGAGGTTAAAATTTGATTAATATTACAGAAACAGCGTATCCCAAAATAAGAAGTTATATAACAGAAGATGAGTTGTATAGAGTTTATACTCCATCAGATGAAGAGCTAATTCTAGCACAAGAAAATACAAAAGGCGATTTATCAAAAATATGTTTTTTAGTAACACTTAAATGTTTTCAAAGGTTAGGATACTTTATTAGTATTACAGATGTTCCTAAAAGCATCATAGAGCATATTACTAACCATTGTAATGCAATTTTCAATAACAGTATTTTAAAAAATTATGATAAATCAAGCTCTAAAAAACGACACTTAATTATCATTAGAGATTATTTAAAAATAACAGCATATGGGGAAGAAACTCGCATAATTGTAATAAACGTGGCAACGCAAGCAGCAAAAACAAAAGATAATGATGCTGATATTATAAATATAGTTATTGAAGAACTTATTAGACAACGATATGAGCTACCAGCATTCAGTACATTGCAAAGGATTGCGAAAAGCACAAGACATAGTGTATATAATTCTTATTATAAGTATATTTATGAAAATTTATCTGTTGAAACTATAGAAAGTATTAATAACCTTTTTAATATTGAAAGCAATAATACATATTCACCATGGAGTTTATTAAAAGAAGAACCAGGAAAGCCATCCCATAAAAATTTAAAAGAAATAATTCTTCATTATCACATGCTAAAGGCATTTAAAATAAATGAAACTATACTTTCATCCATTCCAAATATAAAAATTAAGCACTTTTCAGAAGAAGCGAAGACTTTAAATGCAGCACAAATGAAAAAATTAGAAACATATAAAAGATATACATTAGCTGTATGTTTTCTAAAGCAAAATATATCAAGTATGCTTGATGATCTTGGTGAAATGTTTATAAAACTTGTAAAGAGTAGTCAAAACAAAGCAAAAGAAAAACTCGATGAATATAAATTAGCTAATTCTAAAGTCGCAGATGATTTAATATCAACACTAAAAAATTTCTTAACAGCATATAAAAGCACGGGGACAAGTGAAGAAAGGCTTTGCGCTATAGGATCTATTTTAGAAGATAATAATATTGGAGAAATTATTGAAAAATGTGATAACCATAATGCTCATTCAGGTAATAACTATTATCATTTTTCTTGGAAGTGCTTAAAAGGTAATAGGTCTATACTATTTAAGCTTTTAGATTCTATCGAATTATATTCAACTACTCAAAATAAATCCATAGAAGTTGCAATAGAAAATATAAAAAAATATAGGCGTTCAAATAAACTTGAATATATAGAGTTACATGAGGAGCAGCTAGATTTATCCTGGGTAAATGATCAGTGGTGGAAATTACTAACTGGATATACAAATAGAAAGGAGTACCCTGAAAAAATAGAACGTAGAAATTTTGAAATTTGTGTATTATATGAGATAATGTGCGAGCTAAAATCAGGAGATTTATGTATAAAAGATAGTGATGTATACTCCGATTATAGAGAACAGTTAATATCTTGGGAAGAATATCATGCAAATATATCTTTATTTGGAGAACAAGTTAATATTCCGGTTGAAGGAAAATCTTTTGTTGAATTTGCTAAAAATAAACTAGAACAGATATCTCTTAATGCAGATAAGGCTTTTCCGGATAATGAATACTTGAGGATTGAAAAAGATGTACCTATTCTTTCAAGGCTTAAAAAGAAAAAACAACCTGAAAATTTAAGGTTAATTGAATCTTTATTAGCAGAAAAATTGCAACCAGTAAATATCCTTGATATTTTATCAGATACTGAACAATGGCTTAATTGGACAAAGCCTTTTGGACCTATTTCAGGCTTTGATTCTAAGCTAGAAAATCCTATAGAACGTTATATAATCACAAGCTTTTGTTATGGATGTAATCTTGGTCCAACTCAAACAGCAAGATCATTAGAGGACTTAAATAGAAAGCAAGTAGCTTGGATAAATCAAAGGCATATAACAGAAGAAAAACTAGATAAAGCCATTAATAGAGTAATAAATGCTTACAATTGTTTTTCATTGCCTAAATATTGGGGAACTGGTGAAAGAGCATCCGCAGATGGCACCAAATGGGATTTATATGAAAAAAACCTTATATCTGAATATCATATTCGTTATGGTGGGTATGGCGGAATTGGGTATTATCATGTATCCGATTTATACATAGCGTTATTTAGTAGTTTTATTCCTTGTGGAGTTTGGGAAGGCGTTTATATATTAGATGAAAATATTAAAAATGAGTCCGACATACAGCCTGATACATATCATGCTGATACACAAGGTCAAAACACAACAATATTTGGACTTTCATCCTTGCTTGGAATAAAATTAATGCCAAGAATAAGGAATTGGAAAGATCTAACCTTTTTTAAAGCTGATAAGACTTGCACCTATGAGCATATAGAAAGCATTTTTTCAGATGAAATTGATTGGAAGCTTATAGAAACATATTTGCCTGATATGTTAAGAGTAGCTCTTTCAATAAAAATGGGTAAAATAACCCCTTCAACAATTTTAAAAAGATTATCTAACTATAGCAAGAAAAATAAGCTGTATCAAGCTTTTAAGGAACTTGGAAGAGTTGAAAGAACATGCTTTTTATTACAATACATATCTGATATAAACATTAGAAGAACAATACAAGAATCAACCAATAAAAGTGAAGCATTTAATGGATTTATTAAGTGGTTGTTTTTTGGTGGTGAGGGTATTATTGGTGAGAATAACAGAGAAGAACAAAGAAAAGTAATTAAATATAATCATTTAGTTGCTAATTGTGTTATATTTTACAACGTATATAATATATCTATGGCTATTGAAAAACTTATAAAAGAAGGCCATAAAATAGATAGTACCATGTTATCACTTCTGTCTCCATATATAAATCAACATATTAATAGATTTGGTAGGTATAGTTTAGATAAAGAAAGAGCTGCACCCGAATTGAATTTTAATATTGATTTATTAAAAGAAGCTTAATACTATAGATTTATA
>JAENWY010000037.1 GCA_016649775.1 Spirochaetaceae bacterium | reverse complement strand
TGAATCTTATTTTGTAGATTTTAAATTTTCTCTATAATTAGAAAGAATCTGGCTTAGTCGAGGAAAACTCGCGGCTGTTGAGATGTTATTTTTTTAAAAGCCATTGAATAGAAATCTCAAGATACTTTAATAGGAATCCCTCAGAATGAATTCCTTCATCTTCTATATACGTATAATTGTTTGTTTTATTACTTAAAAATGCTTGAAAGTCTCTACACCCAGCTAATAAGAAATCATCTAAGCCAATTGCAATAAAAATATTAGGATTGCCTATTCCCTTTTCTATATTCTTATTAAAGAGTACTTTCGGATTATTATCACTAGTGGGAAGGTCTTCAAATCTTCCAAATGTTCTTAGAAGAAAGTTGTAGCTTCCATGATTGAAATCTGGATTTGGAGATTGTAAATTCTCTATTATTAGAGCAGGTGAAATCGCTATAACTTTAGAAAAGGTAGTAGACTCTAATAGTGCACTTTGGATAGCTCCATAGCCACCCATCGAAACTCCTCCCATAAAAGTATCTTCTCTATCTTGTGAGAGATTGAAGACTTTTCTTACATAGTGAACTAATTCTTTTGATATATAGGTTTGATAACCTTCTCTATCTCCATCTCTATTGAGGTAATAGGAATTTCTACAAGAAGGTAATATAATTGCAATATTATATCTATTTGAATATTCTCTTATAGCTGTAGTTCTTAAAAAAGTTGTTTCATCTCCATTATAACCATGTAATAGATATAGTGTTTTTGTAGCTCTATTATAGGAGTTACTGTATTTTTTTTTAGTAGCTTTACTAACATCATTTGGTATAATTGCAATGAATTTAGCAGTTTTGCTTAAGGTTTTACTTTTATATTCAACTCTGTATATTGCCATATTAATCCTCTTTCATCTCTACCTTAAATCTTTTTAATAAAATTATCCATAAAAAAGAATATAAAAAAATACTGTAGCAAATAAACTACAATATTCTTTTGTTAAATGTGAATATATTATTGAAAACTCTTAAATATTTTTTTCCATTATATAAGCTCTTGTCTCTTTGAAGATTAGTGGACTTAATAATAATAGTGCAATGATATTAGGAATAGCCATAAGTCCATTAACAATATCTGCAATAGTCCAAACTTGTGAAAGTGTAAAATATGGTCCAATAAAAATTGCTACTAAAAAGATAAAGCGATAAACCTTAATCATAAGCTTGTTGTTATTTGATAAATAGCCTAAGCATCTCTCTCCATAGAAGTTCCAACCTAGAATTGTCGTAAAGGCAAATATAATTAAGCAGATTGTTATAATAAAAGTTGTAACTTGAGGGGGGAAAGGAAGACCCTTTTGGAAAGCAAAGGAAGTTACGGCAATTCCTTCTAATCCTATGTTCCAAGCTCCTGTAATAACAATTGTTAAACCTGTAATTGTACATATGATAATTGTATCTAAGAAGGTTCCTGTCATGGAAATTAATCCTTGATGAACAGGACTAGTAGCTTTAGCACTGGCCGCTGCAATAGGAGCTGAACCTAAACCTGCTTCGTTAGAGAAAATACCACGTGCAATACCTTTTTGCATTGCAATTAGCATTGTACCAATAGCTCCCCCTGAGATAGCTCTTAAGCCAAAAGCACTTTGTACGATCTCTTGAACAGCTGAAGGAACTGATGATAAATTACAAAGTATAAATATTATTCCAATAATAATATAACTGATTACCATGAAGGGAACTATCTTTTCAGCTACATAAGATATACGTTTAATACCCCCAATTATAACAAGTCCTACAAGAAGTGTTAGTAACAATCCCGCTATTACTACAACACCGAGCCTAGGTGTTCCTAGCACATTAATTAAGAATTTACCATTTGGATCAAAGAACATACTAGTGGCATTGGTAATACCATTTACTTGTGTAAATGTACCAATACCTAATAGAGCAACTCCTATACCAAATATAGCAAATAGTACAGCAAGTGGTTTGAATTTTTTTCCAAGACCATATTCAATATAAGCAAAAGGACCACCGATAAGAGTACCATCTTCTTTAATCTTTCTAAAACGAATTGCTAAAAAACCCTCGCTATATTTTGTAGCCATACCAAAGAAAGCTGCAACTATCATCCAAAATAATGCACCAGGACCACCTTGGCAAATAGCAGTTGCTACACCAATCATATTACCTGTACCAATTGTTGCTGATAGTGCAGTACATAGAGCTGCAAATGAAGTTATTTCACCTTTATTGCCACTACAATCATTTTTGAAGGTGAATTTAAATGCCTTGCATATCTTTGTTAGTTGTAAAAAATGTAATCCAATTGATAGAAATATTCCTGTAGTTAATATGATTACAATTAATGGTATACCCCAAATTAGATTATCCAAAGTATTAAGAAAGTTACTCATAAATTTTTCCTTGCTTGTTTTTAAAAGATAATATCAAAAAATGGTTTTTTTTAGCAACACGTAATTTTTAATGTCGATTTATGTTAACTTTAATTTATATTATCTTTTCTTAAAAATATAGTTCTTTTTTAATTTGAATTTAAGTAAATATAAATATTTATGTAAAAAATATACTTTTATCTAAATAGATTGGATTATGAATTAATTAAAATTATTTTCAATAAATATTATAACTTGCTATATTTATGTATATATGACTAATTAAATTGATAAAATTCAATAAAAGCTTTCTAAATTAAAAATAGGATAATAAGTAAAATAATTCTTGCACTATTGTCTAGTATAATTTATTATTCTTTTTATGTATTCAATTGTATTTGTAGATGATGAAAACCAAGTTAGAAAAACAATAATTTCGCGTATTCCCTGGAATGATTTAGGCTTTGAAATTATAGGAGAAGCTGAAAATGGATTAGAGGCTATAGATATCATAAATGAAAAGTCTCCTGATTTAGTAATAACTGATATAAAAATGCCTTATCTAGATGGATTAGATTTAATTAAAGCCATTAAAGAAATAAATCCTGCAATTAGTGTTATTATATTATCTGGACATGATGAATTCTCTTATGCAAGGAAAGCCATTACCCTTGGTGTAGATGAATATGTATTAAAACCAATTAATAGAGATGAATTTATTGAATTATTAATTAAGCTTAAAAAGAACCTCGATTATAAATTTAAAAGTATTAATGATAAAATTGAGTTGAATAAACTTTATAATTCAGTCATTCCACAATTAAAACAACAATTAATAAATGAAATTTATCTTGGAAAATATGAAGAAAATAAAGATAAAATCTCAAAATATGATTTATATCAAAACAAGGATTATTACATTTGTGTGGTTATTGATACTGATGTTGAAAAAGATAATCTTATTTTATTAAAGTTCAATCAAGTTTTAGATCATTTCTTTGAGTCTTCTCCAATAATTCTTAGAAGCATTTTAAATAATCAAATAGTATTAACGTTTAGCTATAAATGTATGGGGGATAGAACTCTCGAAAAAAGATTGTTTGAAAAAAGAACTTTTAAGAGAATTGACGATATTAAGTCTTATTTAACTTTCTATACAAAGGTTTCTTTCTATATTGGTGTTAGTCAAATTATTGAAAGCTTTTATGACTTAGATAAAGCTTATATACAATGCAATGTGGCACTAAATTATAAACCATATTATGAGGATGAGACAATTTTCTATATAAAAGATTTAGAGTGTGAATATTTAATTAAATTATCAGAAGATTCAGCAGATAGTTTAATAGATAATTTATTAACTTCTATTAAATTAAGTAATTCTGGTGATGTAGAGATGGAATTAGATGCTCTTTTTAGTGCTGAAACAGGATTAGATCCTAATGAAGTTCAAGAATTGCTTTATCGAATAATATCCTCATTATCGAATTTGACTATTAGTTATCAACTGGAGTATAAAAAATATTCATCTATTTTTTCACAAATTAATAAGTTAACCACACTTTCTAAAATAGTACCTTTTTTAAAGAATATATGTATATCAATTAATAAGGATATATGTAAAAAAAGAGAATCAAGTAATGTTAAATTTGTAGAGAAAGCAAAGATGCTTATTGAGCAAAATTATTTTGATAAGAACTTTAATCTAGATTCAATTTGTGAGGTACTTGGAGTGAGTAATTCTTACTTTAGTTCAACCTTTAAAAAAGAG
The DNA here is from genome assembly GCA_016649775.1 of Spirochaetaceae bacterium. GTDB lineage: Bacteria > Spirochaetota > Spirochaetia > Sphaerochaetales > Sphaerochaetaceae > Pleomorphochaeta. Next base: position 8,491 of record JAENWY010000037.1, on the reverse strand, counting down.
ACAAAGATAGCCTTTACAAATGCTTTAACTCTTTCTAGGATAGAGCATTCTAAACACCTTCTTGAAAGTGGAGACTATAAAACCTACCAAGTATCAGATAAAGTTGGGTTCTCTGATTCTAATTATTTCTCTTTCTGTTTTAAAAAATTAGAGAATGTATCTCCTACGGCTTATAGAAAGCAATTTAATAAAAGTTAATTAATTTTATGAAAGAAGAAAGTCCTAAAATTGATACCATTTTTTCTAAGTTTCTAATTGTTTTTACAATTGCTATTGTATTTATGGTTAGTGCAATAATTGTGTTTAATTATTATATTAACATTAAGAGTAATATTGAAATTTTATCTAAACAAACAGTAAGTAAGACTAGCGATACTGTTGCCACTTATATGGAAGCAATTATGCAAATGGGAAATGCTACTGAGAACTATGTTTCTAACCCATCTTTATATAGTGATGAAGAGATTAAGATTCGTTTATCTTCCATGATTGATTCTAGATCAGATATTATGACTATTGACTTCTTTGATAGTCATGGGAATGTTATTGCTGGTACTACTGATAAAAACTTAAGACCTGCTGTTGAAATTTGTTCTCAGAATTGGTTTGTAAGAGCATTAGCTGGTAATGGTAATTCCTATTTTAGCTCTCCCCATGTTCAGCAATTATTAATACTAAGGTATCCTTGGGTTTTAAGTTATAGTAAGAAAATTAATTATACTGATAATAATGATGATTTAAAGCAAGGGATAATTTTAATTGATATTAAATATGAGAAGATTAAAGAGTTAATTGAATCCATCGATATTGGTACAGGTGGGTATCTTTATATCATTGATAATGATGGTAAATTGGTAATTCATCCAAAGCAAACTTTAATTAATGCTAATTTATTTAGTGAAGATTTGTCAAATAATAATGAGAAAATTTATGGCAGTTTCAATGTTAACTATAATGGGCAAAATAAATTTGTTGATATTCAAACTATTGATTGGACTAGATGGAGAGTAGTTGGTGTTGTTCCAATTGGTGCTATGATTACAGTAGGTATTAAGTCCTTTGTGATTATTATTTTAATTGTATTATTATTATCTTTAGCCCTTACTATATTTATAGGTCGATTTTTATCAAATATTATTACCTCTCCTATTAGACATTTAGAAAAGGAAATGGAAGCTATTGATATAATAAATACAACCCCACGGCAACTAGAAAAAGGTAGTTATGAAGTTAAAGCACTATCACATAGTTTTGTGGAGATGTCAAAAAGAATCAGGTCTCTTATGGATGAAATAGTAAGTGAACAAGAACAAAAAAGAAAGAGTGAGTTAGATGCATTACAGGCAAAGATTAATCCACATTTTTTATATAACACTTTAGATTCTGTTATTTGGTTAGCAGACGCAGGAGATGACGAAGGAGTTATTAAGCTTGTTTCCGCTTTAGCTAAATTGTTTAGAATTTCAATATCAAAAGGGCATGAAATTATAACATTAGAAGAAGAAGTTGAGCATGTAAGAAACTATTTAATTATTCAACAGATGAGATATGTTGATAAATTTACTTATAATATTGAGATTCCCGATAACCTTAGGCATAAACCTACAATTAAATTAATTCTCCAGCCCATAGTTGAAAATAGTATTTATCATGGTATTAAGTACCTGATGGATCCTGGTATAATTAATATTAAAGTTGAAGAGGCCGGTAATGATATTAAAATCCATATCTCTGATAATGGTATTGGTATGGATAATGAGACCAGGTTGTCACTATTAATTGTCGATAAGAATCAACACATTAAAGATGGAAATGGTATTGGAGTTTATAATGTTAATAAGAGACTTCAATTAAAATATGGTGAAAAATATGGTTTAAAAATTGAATCAGAAATAGAAGAGGGAACTCATGTTATTATTACTTTACCAAATGATAAAGATATTCCATCAATAAAGGCCAAACAAATATGAAAAAAAGAATAATATTATTACTCCTGATTTTATCTATATTGTTTATCATTGCTTTTAGTGAGACAAAAAATAAAAATAATAAAAGTGAAACTCCTTATCGAATAGCATTTATTAGAATGAAAGAGGGTGGCCAGTTTTGGGCTTCTATGAGAAATGGAGCACGTGATGCTAGAACAGCAACCTCATCCGTTTTGGATTTTTATTCAACTATGGAGACTTTAGATATAAATGAGCAGATTAAATATATTAACCAAGCTATCAATGATAATGTTGATGGAATTGTAATAACCCCTTGTGATAATGAACAGTTAGTCGCTCCTTTAGAAAAGGCCTCTTCTATGGGGATAAAAATTATACAATTATATAATGAGGTAAATTATAGCGATAAAATTAACTCTATTAAGTTAATGAGTAATACTTTAAATATGGGTCATGATATAGCTAATTTTTATGTTAATGATTATAAAGAAGTTGTAAGGAATGCACTTATTATTGCAAATACAAATCATATTACCTCTTCTAATTATATGATTGATGGAATCTCTAGAGTTTTTAAAAGTGAGAAAATTAAATATAATGTTTTATATCTCACCGGTGATTCTAATAATTCTCAATATCAGTTAAAAGTTTATCTTGAATCACATAGTGAAGTTGATTCAATATTAGCCTTAGATGATTATTGTAGTGAATGTAGTGTTTATGTTACTCCTCTTTTTAATAAAGATTACTATATTATGGCAACTGGACATTCTTTATTGAATATCCAAAATTTAGATAATGGTAATATTGATTCTATTTTAGTTGTTAATAGTTATGCTATGGGGTACCAAAGTGTTATTGGTATGGTTGCTATCTTAAATACTCAGAAGTTCAGTAAAACAAAATTAGACTATATTTTTGTAACTCGAGAAAATATGTTTGATGAAAATGTTCAAAAAGAATTATTTTCTCTTTTATAAAATAAAGTAGGCCATAAAAAAACTCTTCTAGACGGTGGCGCATAAGTGGAAAGGTAAAACTCCCAATTTATTATGAGTCATTGTAAAGAAGAGCTTTATCAAGTTTTAGTGATTACTTTTTTTGTACATATTTTTGAATATCAAAAGTAACAGCTGCTACTATAATTAATCCTTTAATAATGTTCTGCCAGTAGGGGTTAACTCCAACGAAAGTTAAACCGTAGTTAATAAATGTGAAGATTAATACACCAGTTACAACACCACTTACTTTACCAACACCACCTGTAACTGAAACACCACCAACAACACAGGCTGCAATTGCATCTAATTCATAACCAACACCATAGTTGTTTGTAGCTCCACCAGTACGAGCTGCTTCTAGAACACCCCCTAATGCAATTAAAGAATCACATACAATGAATAATCCTAAAATTGTTAATGTAATATTGATACCTGATACCATAGCTGCTTCTTTATTACCACCAACTGCATATATGTTTTTACCAAATACTGTTTTATTTAATAACACCCACATAAAGATTGTACAAACAATTGCAAACATTAATATGATTGGAATAGGTCCAATTGAACCAGATCCTAAGTTAGTAAAATCAGGTCTAAGTCCACCAATTGGTTGGCTATTATTTGGAGGTAAGTTAAAATATATTGAGTTAACTCCATAAATAATAAGCATGGAACCTAGGGTTGCAATAAATGCTGGAACTTGGAATTTAGCAACTACAATACCATTAATAATACCCCATAAAGCACCAATAATGATGGCAATTAGAATTGGAAGAAAAATTGGAAGAGGACCCATATTAGGATAGAATCGTCTAATATAATCAGAGTTTTGTAGTAAAGAGGCTGATACAACTGCAGCCATACCTACAAGACGGCCAGCTCCTAAATCAACACCACCAATCAAAATAACAAGCATCATACCTAATGCAATCATTATTTTTGTAGAGCTTTGCATTAATACATCTCTAAGTACTCTGAAACTTAATATTTTAGGATTAATTATTGCAATAATAACAATCAACAATAATAGAACAAATAAAATTGCTCTATCCATTAACACTTTCTTAATATTACTTTTTGAAAATCTTTCAATTTTCAATTCATCAGTATTTTCCATAATTTTCCTCTTAACCTACAAATTTAGTTGCAAGAATCATAATCTCTTCTTGAGATGTAGTTTTGCTATCTACAATGCCTGCTACGCGACCTTCACTCATGACTAATATTCTATCAGTCATGCCTATTAATTCAGGCATTTCAGAGCTAATCATTATTACACCTTTGCCTTGTTCTGCTATATCTTTCATGAGAACATAAATTTCATATTTTGCACCTACATCAATACCTCTAGTAGGTTCATCTAAAATTAATATATCAGGATGGGTTAATAGCCATCTAGCAAATAGTACTTTCTGCTGGTTACCACCACTTAATGTTTGAATTAGTGTTCTTGAAGTTGGTGTTTTTATTGATAATGATTTAATTTGTTCTTCAGTATCAATATTCATTTGTTCATCAGACAATAAACCAGATTTTTTATAATTTTTCATATTAGCAATTAATAAATTATCTCGAACAGATAGAAGAGGGAAAATACCTGTTTTACGTCTTTCCTCTGTTAAAAGAGCAAAGCCTTTATTCATAGCATCTCTTGGCTTTTTGATTTGGATCTCTTCACCTCTTAAATAGAGTTTGCCTTTATCGTGAACACGTAGGCCATATATAGCTTCCATAACTTCAGTTCTTTGAGCACCTACTAATCCACCAATTCCCAGTATTTCACCTTTTCTTAATGTAAAATTAACATCTTTAAAGGATAGAGGGTTTGGACTATTAAAATTTTCAACTTTTAATAGTTCCCCTGCAATTTGAGGATTTCGAGCTGGAAAACGATTTGTCAAATCACGACCAACCATTTTTTTAATAATCATATTAGTTGTTAAATCTTTAGCTTCCCAAGTTCCAACATATTGTCCATCTCTCATGATGGTTACATCATCAGAGATTTTAAGAATCTCTTCCATCTTGTGTGATATGTATATTATGGAAACACCTTTAGCTACTAAATTATTAATAATACCAAATAAGTGAGCAACTTCTGTTTCTGTAAGAGATGAACTAGGCTCATCCATTATAATTAACTTTGAATTGTATGAAACAGCTTTGGCTATTTCAACACTTTGCGCACGAGATACTGATAAGTTTCTAAGAAGGTCTGTAGGTTTCATTGTTAAACCAAGACTCTTTAAGAGTTTATCAGTATCTTTGTACATTTTTTTATCATCTACAAAAGGAGATTTTGGACCGCCAATTCTTGGGTATCTGCCAAGCCACACATTTTCCATAACAGATCGATGTGGGTTTGTGTGTAATTCTTGGTGAATCATTGATATTCCAAGTGATAAGGCTTCTTTTGCATCATTTACTTGTACTTCTTTACCATTGTAAATGATTTGACCCTGATCCATATTATAAAGACCAAAAAGACATTTCATTAAAGTGCTCTTACCAGCACCATTTTCTCCCATCAGGGCATGTACTGTTCCAGGACGAACTTTCAATGTTACATTATCTAAGGCTTTTACACCTGGAAAAGTTTTTGTAACATTTTGCATTTCTAAAATGTAATCCATATTTTTTTTCCTTTAAAATGAATAACTCTGGACTTATCGTCCAGAGCAATATACCTAAAACTTCTACATAAAATCTTTATAGTTGTCTTGTGTTACCATTTGATAAGGAACCCATACAAATTGACCATCTGTAATTGTATAACCAATAGATTCACTAGTTGGAGTTTTACCTTGAGCTAGATCATAAGCTATGTTAAATGTTGCACGACCTTGGTTTGTAGAATCATTTAGAACTGTACCTAAAAGAGTACCTTCTTGTAGAGCTTGTAGAGCTGGAGCTGTAGCATCAACACCTACAACAGGCATATATTTTTTGCCATTGAAGTAACCAGCAGCTTTTAGAGCTTCGATTGCACCTAAAGCCATATCATCATTGTTAGCAAAAACAGCTTCAATTGAATCACCTTTTGATGTTAAGAATGCAGCCATCTTTTCTTGACCTTTAACTCTATCCCACATACCTGTATCTTCAGCAACTTTTTCAACTTTAATTCCATTATCTTTTAAACATTTGATAGAATATTCAGTTCTTAATTCTGCATCTTGGTGTCCAGGTTCACCTTTAATCATTGCATATTGTAGTACACCATCACCATTTGTATCTGCTTCTGGATGAGCTTTCCAATAATCAGCCACAATTTGTCCACTCATTGTTCCTGATTCTTCAGCTTTTGCTCCTACATAATATACCTTGTCCCATTTAGCCATATCTTCATCAAATGGTTGTTTATTAAAGAATACTACGGGTATACCAGCTTTTTTAGCTTTGTCAATTTCTACACCAGCGGCAGCTCTATCAACAGGGTTAAGTGCTAATGCATCAACACCTTGAGTGATAAATAAATCAACTTTTTCATTCTGTGTAGCTTGGATGTTCATTGAATCAACGATGTTTACTTTAGCTTTTCCTTTAGCTGCTTCTGCAAATGAGTTTCTTGTTGCAGTCATGAATGTATCGTCAAATTTATAGATTGCACAACCAATGCTAGGTTGTCCCCCTGTGCTCTCACTTTGACCATTAGCAAACATAGGTGCTACTAATACGGAAGCAAATAATATTGCTAGACTTAATTTTTTCATTTTTATCCTCCAAATGAATTTTTATTTAACTAAATTTTTGCATGAGTTTAGGAATCTAAACAGAGAAAATTTTACTCAAATACATGAAAATTATTTGATTTTATATAATTTAAATAATTTTTTATAGAAATTGTGTAAAATATTAGTTAATTAACTTAGCAAAATATAAAATTTTCATTAACATAAAAATTTTATATAAATATTCTGTATAAAAAAAGAGAAAACTTTTTAGGTTTTCTCTATAAAATAAGTGTAATTATTTAGTATTTTTTAGTCTTCAATAATTGTTTTTCTGATATTTGTTTCTAAAATTCTGTGATAACCTGTCCACTCATTATCTTCACTCTCTCTTCCAAGGGCTTCTTTAATTGTTTCCATTTTAGCATCAACATTATCTGCTAAATTTAGTGCAAAAGCTTCTGCTGTTGCAGGTTTTTTAGGAGAACCATATTCTAATTCACCATGGTGAGATAGGATTAGATGTTGTAATTGAAGTTTTAATTTATAAGGAAAATCTTCAATTGTAGCACATTTATTACCAATCATTTCACTACCCATTACAAGATGTCCAATAAGATTACCTTCATCTGTATAATCATTTTCTGGCATTGCTGATAATTCGATTGTTTTACCAATATCATGCATAATAGCACCAGTGATTAGTAAGTCTCTATTTAAAAAGTCATATTGTGAAGCAAAATGATCTGCATTTTTAGCAACTCCTAAAGTATGTTCAATTAATCCACCTCTAAAACCATGATGAACAGATCTAGCGGCTGAGTGTTCTTTAAATTTTTGAGCAAATTTTTTGTCATCAATGAAGAAAGAGGTTAAAAGAGTATTTAGATATTTATTTTTTACAGATGCTATAAATTCAACTAATTCTTTATACATATCATCAAGATCATATTTTGATGATTGAATGTAATCTTCAACTTGGTATGTATTTTCATTTGCAATAGTTGCTCTAGATAGTTTTAGTTCAAGTGATCCCTGAAAGGAAGATACTTCACCCATTAGACTTACATAATTCATTTCTTTGAAACCATCAAAAGAAAATGTATCTGTATCCCAGATTTTACCATCTATAGCACCTGTTTTATCTTGTAATTTTACAATATCAAATTCTTTTCCTGTCTTTGTTGTAACTGTGAATCTTTTTTTACAAAGATAAACACCTTTAATTTTTTCGCCTTCTTTAAAATCTTGAATATATTTCATTATTTCGTTCCTTGTTAATATGAATACATAATAACTTAAATAGATAGAAGGTTAAAGAGCGAATTATAATAAAGATTTGCAGGGTTTTTTCTTTAATAATTTTTTTGAGTTCAGTTTTATAATTAAAATTTTATTAAGTTTATAAGATATTTTTGTGTATTTAATTTTAAAAAGATAAAGGACTAGGTTTCCCTAGTCCAAAATGCTTTGTAATTTTGGGTCTGTAGTCAAATTTTCGTGAGTTGCAGGAATTCAGAATTGAATTTTTCCTTATTAACTACTAAGTCATTAAAGTTTGCTACAATGGTTGTACAAATAGCATCACCGGTTATGTTAACAGCCGTTCTCATATCAAGTATTCTATCAATACACATGATTATTGCAATTGCTTTAATAAGTAACCCAACAGCGTTAAATACCATTGTTAAAGTAATAAGACCTACACTAGGAACACCTGCAGTACCAACATAGGCAAAGGTTGCTATACTAATAACTGTAATATAGTCAACCATTGTTAAATTAATACCATAAGCTTGTGCTGCAAATATAACAACTACACCTTGCATTATACTAGTTCCATCCTTGTTAATTGTTGCACCTACAG
>JAENWY010000273.1 GCA_016649775.1 Spirochaetaceae bacterium | reverse complement strand
TTACTTTGTCAACTCTTGAAGAATTAATGAATTTGGAATCTGACAATGAATAATATGATAATCCAGATAATGGAAAATAGAGATAAGAGAGTTTTACACCAGAAAGAATTATGTGATATTTATCATCTTCCATTAATCTCTTTCACTTTAAACATTGCAGGTAATATTAAGAAAAATAAATTATTCGATATTTTATTTAATTTAGGTTGTAAAGAAATTGAATTGGCATTAATTTCAAATCAAATAAAATTAAAAGAGATTTTATTACAGGATAGTGGTAATACTGCTTTCTATGTGTATAACTTGAGTGCAGAATTCATTAAAAGAGCTATGATAGAAATAGAGGATTTTAATGATTTGTCTCGTCTATTTGATATTGATGTAATAGATAATGAAACATACACGCCATTATCAAGAACACAGTTTGGAAATCCTCCTCGCTCTTGTTTAATTTGTAGAGATGTTCCTTATTTAATTTGTCGGCGCAATAATACTCATAGCTTTGGTGAAATAATTCATAAGACAAAAGAAATATCAAATAAAAGTTTTTCAAGAATATTATCTAACATAGCAAGATTTTCACTAGAGTGTGAATTATCAACTTCCCCAAAACCAGGTCTAGTCGATAGATTAAATAATGGATCTCACACTGATATGAATTATCCTCTTTTTTTAAAAAGCATTGAAAGTATTACTCCCTTTCTAGAATTGGAATATATGGTCTGTTTTGATAATCTTAATAAGAATGAACTTTTTAAAAAAATGAAAAGTATTGGATTAGAGGGTGAGAGAACAATGCTTGAAAGCACTAATGGTATAAATACACATAAAGGAGCATTTTTCTCTCTTTCTACAATAGGATGTGCTATTTCTTACAGTATTTCAAACGAAGATAATATCTCTATTGATAATATAAAACAATTTTCCAAGGAATTCGGAGAGTGGGCTAGATTAAATAATGATACAAATATTTCTCATGGGGATAATATTAGAAAAAATATAGGAAATTATGGAATTTATGATGAAACGATATCTGGATATTTATCTGTATTCTCAAAATGCTATAAATACCTTTCTCTTTTTAGAGAGGATAAACAATTAAATGTATTTTTTACAAAGTTAATAAGTAATTATGAATTTGATGAAAATATTTTTAATGAAAAGATTGAGCCCCTTAGTCTTAGAATAATGTGTACTTTATTATCAAGTGCAAAAGATTCAAATATTATATATAGGGGAGGCCTTAAAGCTCTTTTAGCTATTAACAATAAATTTAGTGAAATTGATTCTTATAATTATTGTGATAAGGAGTTAAAAGAAATACTAATTAATGAAGATATTGATTTTGTTAAAAATAACTTAAGTCCTGGTGGCGTTGCTGATTTATTGACTCTAGTTATATTTACTATGACTCTTGTATCCTTGGATATTATTAAATTGTAGTGAATGTACTTTTACTAATAATCACTTTTAATTGTAAAATATCAAATTAATATAACATGTAAGAATTAATAATGTCTTATTCAATACATGCTATAATCACAAACAGAAATTATACTGGTATTAAAGACCAGCTATTATTAGGAGATATAAGAGTAATCTTTAAATACAATATGAGCAAAAATAAATCTGATAATACTAATTTAGATGATAAAGGTAGACCTTTAAAAATGGCTAATAAGCTAGGTGTTGAAGCTACTGAACAAGATGTTGAGAACGTAGAGCAAAAACTTCCTAAAATGAAGAAAGGTCCAGTTGCTAAAATATGGGATAAAGTAATTGATATTTGGGAAGCCTTTAAAAGCCCTAATACTCCAGTAGCCTTCAAAGCTCTTCTTATTGGGTCTTTATTATATTTAATTCTACCTTTTGATGTTGTTCCCGATATAATTCCAGGGATTGGTTTGATTGATGATGTAGGTGTTTTGACTTTAATGTGGACTAAATTAAACAAAGTGGTAAAAACAGCAAATCTAATTAATGGCAAAGACAATAAGAAGGAAATATTTAATTCTATTAGTGATAAAGTTCAAGATCGAATAAAACAAGCCTATAAAAAGGCCTTTGAAATAGCACAAGATAAATTAGATGATGTTATAAGAGCAAAAGCTAGAATAACAATATATAATAGTTTTGTAACACTTGGAATTTTTGTAGTGTCCTATCTATTAGTAATTAATGGCTCTGATACTTCTATTTTATTAGGAGCCATTGGTCTTGTATATTTAACTATTAGAACGACTGTTAATATTATAAAAAACCTACCCATTGTTTTACGGTTTTTAATATATTTAAGACGAAGTAAAGATATTGATAAAGCTATTTCATTATATTTAAAGAATAAATATTCCTTTATTGAACCGCTTGAACTCATGAAAAATAAGATTAAAATATTAGGGGATGTACCAGACTTAGATATAATTATAAAAATGCAAAGAAAAGCATTAAAGAAGACTATAATTACAGTTTGTGTGACAATAGTAATTATAATTATAATGGTATTTGTTTTAAGAAGGTATTTGCTCCTTAAAACCTCCTATACCACTTTATCTCTTATACTACTACCTTTGAAGAAATTATTTTATTCTCTGGGTATATAAATTATAGATGGAGACCTATAAAAATTAAATGAAATTTTAAAACTTGTTATTCACGCTAGTATTCTATTGTACAATAACATGATTTTTTATTTAAATTTTCAGTTTTAAATTATTCTAATATGTATTTAAAATGTTTCTAATAATATGCATAATAAACACATTCTAGTTACAAGGAGATTGCTTTAATTGAATATAGGGAAAAGAGCCTCTGATTTTATAAAGAAAAATGCTAAGGTATTTGGGAAAGATAATTCTATTGATGTTGATAATATAAATAATGTTAAAGATT
>JAENWY010000261.1 GCA_016649775.1 Spirochaetaceae bacterium | reverse complement strand
GATGGATAAAACTCATTTTTGATGTTTTAAAGCTCTTAAATTGAGATGTTAATACATGGGTAACTATTTTATTAATAAAAATTAAGTCTTTAAAAAAATCATAACGATTTAGTTAATCACTTGTTTTGACAAAATAAGCCATTATTAATAATAATTCGTAACAAAAAGCACCTCCAAAGGTGCTTTTTAGTTTTAGATTAAAGATATTTATAAACTTCTCTCAAATTATTAGTTAAATATTAAACATTAAATCTGAAATGCATGACGTCTCCATCTTGAACTACATAGTCCTTTCCTTCAATTCTGAGTTTACCCTTTTCTTTAACTTTCTGTTCTGTCTTAAATTCAAATAAATCTTTACAATTATAAACTTCTGCTTTAATAAAACCTTTCTCAAAATCAGTATGAATTACACCAGCTGTTTGTGGAGCCTTGAAACCTGCTTTAAAAGTCCAAGCTCTGTTTTCATCAGATCCAGCTGTAAAGAAAGTTCTCATTCCTAAAATATGATAAGCAGATCTAACTAATTGATTTAATCCTGATTCTTTTAAACCCAAAGCGTCTAAGAATTCATTCTTATCCTCTTGGCTATCCATTTCAGCTATTTCTGATTCTATTTTACCACAGATAACAACGACTTCTGCATTTTCTTTTGTAGCAATTTCTCTAACCTGTTTTACATAATCGTTATCTTCACTAACATGATCTTCATCAACGTTACATACATAAATAACAGGTTTTAATGTAATTAAGTGTAAATCAGCAACAGCTTCTAATTCTTCTTCTTTAAGATTGATTGATCTGGCTAATTGGCCTTCTTCTAATACTGCTATTATTTTTTCTAATAAAGGAAGTAAAGTTTCATTAAGTTTTTTTTGATCTTTATTAATTCTGCCTGATTTAGCCATTTTATCATGACGCTTTGTTACTGTATCTAAATCAGAAAAAGCTAATTCAATATTAATTGTTGAAATGTCGTCTATTGGATCAATTTTGTTATTAACATGAATAATATCACTATTTTCAAAACAACGAACTACATGTGCTAAAACACCAACTTCTCTAATAGAAGCCAAAAATCTATTACCTAGACCTTCACCTTTTGATGCACCTGCAACTAAACCAGCTATATCAACAAACTCAAAAGCAGCTGGGATTACTTTTTCTGTGGGAATTAATTCTACAATTTTATCTAGACGTGAGTCAGGAACATTAACCATACCAACATTTGGATCAATTGTACAAAATGGATAGTTCGCTGCTTCTGCAGGAGCAGAAGTTAACGCTGAAAATATAGTTGATTTCCCAACATTCGGTAGGCCTACAATGCCACAATTTAAACTCATTAAAATACCTCTCAAAAACAGAAATATACTGCAAAAGCAATATAACATAGATTGACAAGTTATTAAACCACAGATAATCTTTAAGACGTGAAAAACAATAATAACTTCAACGAAGAAACAGATATCATAGACCCTCTCAGCTGTGATGTAAAAAAACAAAGAGCATATTTGGTAATAATACTCGAGAAAGCAGATACTGACGAAAGTGCACATGCTAGAGTCGAGGAATTACATTCACTAACCGAAACAATGGGTGTTGAGTCAATTGACTTTTCTTTAATAAGAGTAAGAAAAGAAAATAGTGCAACATTGATTGGGTCAGGAAAAGTAGAAGAATTAAAAAAAATTGCAGATGAAAAAGAAATTGACTTATTTATCTTTGATAATGATTTATCTCCGAGGATACAACGTAATCTTGAAGAAGAACTAGATATCTGTGTAATTGATAGAACTGAAGTTATACTTCAAATTTTTGCAGATAGAGCTGCAACAAAGGAAGCTTCACTTCAAGTTGAACTAGCCAGATTAGAATATTCACTCCCAAGATTAACACGCAAGTGGACAAATCTTTCTCGTCAAAGGGGAGGAGCAAAGGGTAATAAAGGTGGTGGTGAAACACAACTAGAACTAGATAAAAGATTAGTTCAAAGCAAAATTACTAAAACTAAAAGTGAATTAGATACCGTAAAAAAAATTAGAGAAAGTCAAAGAAAAAATAGACTTGAGCAAAATATTCCATCTGTAGCTATTATAGGTTATACAAATAGTGGTAAAAGTTCTTTATTAAAAAAACTTTCAAATAGTGATATTTATGTAGAAAACCAATTATTTGCAACTTTAGATACAACTTCTAAAAAAGTTAAAATGCCAAGTGGCCGTGAAATGATTTTCACTGATACCGTTGGATTTGTATCAAATCTACCTCACACACTTATTGATGCTTTTAAATCAACACTTGAAGAAGCAACTTGGGCAGATGTAATATTAATTATTACTGATGCTTCTCATTTAGATTTAGAGAAATGCTACAAAACAACTATTAGCACTCTCAAAGATTTAGATTGTCTAAATAAGCCTACAGTTATAGCACTTAACAAAATTGATAATCCTCTTGATATATTTGTAGAAAGCAGGATGAAGAATCTAGTTAAAGGTCCATTTTCAAAAATAAGTGTTAAAGAGGATCAAGGATTAGAGGAACTACTTAAAACAATTGAAGACAAATATTATGAAAATACTAATAAAATAACTTTCCATTTCCCTGTAGATAGACATGATTTAGTAGCTTATATAATTAGAAATGGAATTATAGATGCAATTGATTATAGAGAAGATGTTATTGAAGTTAATAGTAGAATCGAACCTGTATTCATGGGCAAAGTTAAAGAATTTGCAATAAATTATGTAGAAAAAGAAAAAGTTTTAGATTGGGTTGATAAAGATAATTAATTTTTTCAATTTAAAAATTCAAAAGGGGCACAGTATTTTTATTATTACTGCTCCCCTTTTTTTATGTAAAATATTTATTAGCTAAATTACTAAATGAATCTCCATAAACCAAATATTCCAGAAGTCCAACCTAAAACAGGAGCAGTCATACCAGCACTGTTAAATTTAAAATTTGGGCCTAAACCAATACGAACACCAAGATCCATTGGAAAGTTATCATCAAAACTATATGT
>JAENWY010000367.1 GCA_016649775.1 Spirochaetaceae bacterium | reverse complement strand
GGTATTGTTGCTTCTCTTGCAAAACATACTGTTCCAGATAAAGCTTGCTCAGCTTGCTATGGTAATTTAATACATGCACTAAAGCGATTAGATGAACTTGATAAGTTAAATTTAACCAATAAGATATGTATTGGACAAGGTTACAGAGGCACGAGTGATAAAGACCTTATTGGCGTTGGAATTTGTACTAATAACCTTGGTAAAACATTAAAAGGGTGCCCTCCCTCTGCAAGTGATATGATTGAATTTCTTCGAAATAATTCAAATTAGTTATTATATACACAACACACAAAAAGCAAAACTTATAATGTAAATTTAAGTTTTGCTTTTTAAATTAATGTGCTAATATATTTTTATGCTAGAATTATCAAAACAAGATGCCGCTGATATAGTTGATCAGCTTTCAAAATTAATAAACATGAAAATTAATATAGTTAATAGTAAGTCTATTATTATAGCTAACTCCGATGAGAGTCGAGTCGGCGATTTCCATGAAGCCACAAAACGTATTATTGAAGATCATTTAACAGAATTAATTGTAAAAAAAGATACTCAATTCTCAGGTACTCAAGCTGGAACTAATTTACCTCTTATTATAAATAATGAAATAATAGGTGTTGTTGGAATAACTGGAGAAGTTAAAACAGCTAAAGCCTATGGTCAAATAATTAAAAAAATGTGCGAAATTTTAATCCAAGGTAAAGCACGGGATATTTTAATTGAACAAAGAAAAAGAGAGAAAGAGTTATTTCAAATTGAATGGATTTGTGAAAAAGATATTCTCATTACCGACAGTTTTATAGCTGAAGGAAACTCTTATGATATTAATATCATGTTAAAAAGAAGAGTTCTAGTTTTTTCTCCTAAGGTTAAAGATGATCGAAATGCTATTATTAATACCATTCTTATTGATGATAAAAATAACATAGCTTTTAAAAATAGAAATATAGTTGTAGCTGCAATTACTGATAGAGCAAATGATAAGGTAATTCAATTAGTAGAAAAAATTAAACTAAAAATTAAAAATTCACTTAAAGTCGGAATAGATGAACAAGATTATAATATGAATATTAATGACCAATACTTAAAGGCTTATAAATCTTTACAAACTATTTCATCAAATACACAATCTATCTATATTTTCTATGAAGATTTATTTATTGAACTACTTGAAGATGAAATTAGTTTAAAAAGAAAAAAAGAATATGTATTAAAAATTTTCCATAACTATACTAATTATTATGAAATAAGAAAAGCAATTCATCTAATAAAGACGCTATACGATCAAGATAGTTCTTTAAAAGCAGCTGCTGATATATTAGGAATGCATCCAAACACTCTACAGTATCAGTTAAAAAAGATTTATTCCAAAACTAATTTAGACCCAAGAACTGTAAATAATATAGGAATATATATTCTTGCAATTAAATTTAGTAATGATATTTTAGGAGTTGTATAGATTTCATTATTTAATTGTAGTTTACAAACCAAATAAATAGATTAAACTTTATTCTATAGCACATAACATTCCTATATTTTTTCAATATATAATTATATCAACATATTAGTTGGAGAAATAAATGAATATAGAATTCCCTTATGGTAAAAGCTTTTTAAGTGTAGACCTTGATGATAATAGACTACAGGGTGTATTGCTTTCATCAATACATAATTATCAACCAGAAATTAGTGAAATAG
>JAENWY010000339.1 GCA_016649775.1 Spirochaetaceae bacterium | reverse complement strand
CCTATTATTTCTTTTACTTTCAAACCCTTGTTTTCAAGGAAAGAAATAATGCTACTCTTTTGTTTTTTTGTTATGTTTTTATTTAAAATGACTATCATGAATGAACACTATTCTACAATATTAAAAAAATCAAGTTAATATATACACAAATTAAAATTAATAAAAAATGCTACAAAAAAAATAGGTCATTCATGCTACTTGTAAGTTAAGTTTCTATATATTATCTATTATTTCCGTTGTCAACCTAATTAAGCTATAAGATAAAGGGATTCTGGGAAAGAAAGTACAGTAGGGTAATCTTTAGGCAACTAAATTTAACAAGAGCACCTATTCCAGATATTTGTATACAATCTTAATGGAAAAAAAAGCAAAGTAATTGAACTATAATTATTAAAAACAAATAAAAACAGACCTTTAGTTTCTCTTCCAAAAGTCTGTGTAATTGTTAAAGCTAATTAGTTTTAATTAAATTTGAAAATAACCTTAGATAAATCATAACTTTTGCTAGCAATACGGGGACCTAATGGTCCTGGAAGATTTCCTGGTAAATTACCCATATATAAACGAATTCTAGGGTATAATTTAGGTTGAATCCTTTTTATCATAGCCCAATAATCTTTTCGTTTTTGCTCATTTTCTTCAGTACCTGACATTTTTAAAAATATTGTTGCGATTAAACTTAAAATACGAATGAATCTATATATGTAATGAGTTAATTTTGGAGAGATTGCATCAGTTTCTTCTATATTTAAGTTTTCACATATTATCGTATTAACTAAAATATATTGATCAATTCTTTTCATTAATATATCTGTATTTACACTCTGGTCGTCTCTTCCTATATAGTATCTATAGAAATCAACAGGCATGTAATATAAATTTCGTGTATATTTAAGTGGTATTGTTGCAAAAATACTATCTACATAGAAAGTGTGTTTTGGTAGTTCTACTTTAGAATCCCAAAGAACTTGAGTCTTATAAATTAGTGAGTGCATGATAAAAAATTCATTTGGTCCAAAATAACCTATATCATCCCATGAAAATAGTTGATTAGAAGGAAGCGCTTTCTTGTAATTAACAACTTTTTGTATTCCCTCTGTAACTTTTTCATAAACATAATTACATATTAATAAATCAATATTTGTTCCAGAAGTTTCAAATTCTTTTAATTGTTCAATTATTTTTCTATAGGCTATTTCATCAACCCAGTCATCTGAATCAACTACTTTAAAGTATTTACCAGTAGCTAATTTAATACCCATATTAACACCTGCACCATGGCCACCATTTTCTTGGTGGACAGCTCTACAGATTGTTGGATATTTCTCTTGATATTCATCTGCAATTTCTGCAGTTTTATCTTTTGTTGAACCATCGTCTATTATTATTATTTCAACATCTTCTCCGCCTATTAAAATAGAATCTATACTGTGTCGCATATATTCTTCAGAATTATAGCAGGGAATTGTAAATGTTATTAATTTTTTATGCTTTTTCATGCCTCTATACTACAACATTTATTAATAAAATATCAACTTTTTTACAGATAAAATTTGTATTAAAAAACAACTACACACTAAAAATATAATTAATTCATCTTTTATGACTTTTATAGAAATTCAATACCTTCATTTAAGAAAGAATTACTTAATTTATTGACATTATTATTGAGTAAGTTAATTTTCCCTATATTATGATAAAACGGGGTTTAAATTATTGGCTCATAGGCCAAATCATTATTGAAACGGTAATTAATCGTTAAGGTATTTATCAAATTCATAAAACAACTTACACATAATATTTTTTTAATTAGGCATTGCTATAAGATTTAGCAATATATGAAGTAGTTGATAATGTTATAAAGTCGCTTAATAAGAGACCAAGAAAGTGCCTAAATTACAAAAGTCATTTTGAGACTTATTATGTAACCTCGTT